>NZ_JBHWYY010000021.1:0-63483 GCF_042728595.1 Isoptericola sp. NPDC060185
TGGCTGCAACCAGGGCGAGCGTGCGCGACGGGCGGCGCGGCCGGGGCGGCGCCGCGGCAGCCTCCGCGGCCGCGGGCGCCCGCAGCTCCGTGTCCGGGAGCGCGGGCGCGTCGTCGGACGTCGACGCGTCGGGCGCGCCGGTCCGGGCCGCGCGCGTGCTGCCCGTGCTGCCCGCCGGGTCGGCCGTGCCGGGGGAGCCGGACATCCTGGTGGCGTCGGGGTCGGCGGTCGCGCCCGGATCGGCGGTGGCGCCGTCGGCGAAGGCGGCGAGGCCGTCCGCGGCGGGTTCGACGGCCGGTTCGATCGCGGCGCGGGGCAGGTCCGGCTGGGTGTCGAGGACGGCGCGCAGGCTGGGGCGCGCGGCGGGATCCTTGGCGAGGCAGGCCTCGACGAACGGCCGCAGCCAGTCGGGGCAGCCGTCGAGCCGCGGCTCCTCGTGCACCACGCGGTAGTACATGACGTGGGGCCGCCCGACGCCGAACGCCGCCGCCCCGGTCGCGGCGAAGTGGGCGACGGCGCCGAGCGCCCACACGTCGGTCGCGGGGGAGACGGCGTCGCCGCGCGCCTGCTCGGGCGCCATGAACTGGGGGGTGCCGAGCTGCGCGCCCGTCTCGGTGAGCGACGTCGCGTCGGCGGCCTGCGCGATGCCGAGGTCGATGAGGCAGGGGCCGTCGTCGCCGAGGATGACGTTGGCGGGCTTGACGTCCCGGTGGACCAGCCCGGCCCGGTGCACGGCGTCGAGCGCCTCGGCGAGGTGCCCGACCAGGGCGCGCACGTCCGCCTCGGGCAGCGGGCCCCCGCGGCTCACCGCCAGCGCCAGCGTGGGGCCGGGCACGTACTCGGTGGCGATCCAGGGGGCGGGCGCGTCGAGGTCCGCGTCGATGAGGGTGGCGAGGAACCGCCCGCGCACCTTGAGGGCCGCCGACATCTCCCGGCGGAACCGCGCGCGGAACTCGCTGTCGTGCGCGTACTCCGAGCGGATCATCTTGATCGCCAGCCGGCGGCCGCTGCGCATCTCGGCGAGGAACACGGCACCCATGCCGCCCTGGCCGATCCGGCCCAGCAGGCGGTGCCCGCCCAGCTCCGCGGGGTCGGACGGGGCCAGGGGCGTCACGCCCGCGGGCACCGCGCCGTCGTCCGGGGAGGGGAAGGTCAAGGCACGGCTCCTGGTCGGCGGTCGCGTGGTCGGTCGCGGGAGCGCCGATCGTACGACGGGGGTCCGACGCGACGCCGCGGGCGTCCGGGCCCGAGGCCGGCGAGCACGGGCTCCGGCGCAACGGTGATATCCATGGCGGGTGAAGTCCGCCGCAGACGCCCACGACCTGCCCTTCGACGCCGTCCTGTGCGACATCGACGGGGTGATCCGTTTCTACGACACCGACGCGGTGACACGGCTGGAGGAGCGGGCCGGTCTGCCGGCGGGCACCACGGCGGCCATCGGGTTCGCGCCGGAGAACGACCTGCACCTGTTGCTGGGGGCGGATCACCAGGCAGCAGTGGGCCGACTCGATCGTCCGGGGCCTCGTGCCCGACGTTCCGCGAGCCGAGGCGCAGATGCTGGCCGAGGCGTTCACCGAGGCCGAGTCCTGGGCGGACGGCGCCGTCGTGGGCCTGCTTCGCCGGGTCCGGTCCCGCATCCCTCTGGTGCTCGTGAGCAATGCGACGACATGGCTCGACGACGACCTGGAGCTTCTCGGGCTGGCCGACCTCGCGGACGACGTCGTCAACAGCTCGCTCGTCGGCGTCGCCGAGCCGGACCGTCGCATCTACGAGATCGCCGCCGCACGGGCCGGTGTCCCCACCGACCGTTGCCCCTTCGTGGACGACCGCGAGGAGAACACCGCAGCAGCAGCCGAGCTCGGCATGACGACGGTGCTGTACCGCTCCGCCGCCGCGTTGGAGGAGGCGCTCGCCCCCGTCCTCACGCCGTCGCTCCTGACGTGAGGCGGGTCCTGGCGGCAGGGGGCGCGCCGGGTGGACACGCAGGTGGACACGCAGGGCGCACGTCACCGCCCCGATGGCACGATGACGCCGATGAGGCTTCGGGGCAGGGGCCGCGTGCCGGCACGGACGGGCGCCGGTATGCGCACCGACCTCACCCGCGGATCCGCCACCCGGCGCAGGGACGACGGAGGGGAACGATGGCAGTCGTGACGAGGAGGGCCTCGACGGTCCTCGTGCCCGCGTCCCCGGCCCGGCGGCTCGGGGCCGCGGGCGTGGGTCTGCTCGTGGTGGCGACGGCCCTGACCGGCTGCACGACGGACCCGGACGCGGGCCCGGTGCCCTGCGGCGACGGGGCGGGGAGGCCGCCGGCGGCCGCGGCGTCGTCGGACGTCGAGCAGGAGGGCGTCACCCGGGAGGTGCCGTTCGGCGGCTCGTCGGTCCGGCTCACCGTCGACCCGGTCGAGGTGCGGGACGGCCTGGCGACGCTCACGGTCGGCTACGAGCCCCTGGAGGGCGAGCTGCCCCCGCTCGGCGACGTCCTCGCGGGCGCGGAGCCGGACGGTGCGACGGGGGCGGCGGGCCTGCGCCTGGTGGACCTCGACGCGCTGGAGGTGCTCCCCGTCCTCGTCGGGCCGGACGGCACGCGGCGCGCGAGCGGGCTGGAGGACCTCGGCCTCGGGAGCGAGCAGCACAGGACGACGTCGGTGCACGCCGCCCCGCAGGGGGAGACGGTCGACGTCCTGGTGCCGCTGCTGGGGTACGTCCCCGACGTCCCCGTGGTCCGGACGAGCGACGGGTGCGGCAACCCGCCGGCGTCGCCCGGCGAGGCGGCCGGGGCGTCCCGGTATCCGCTCCAGGCGTACCGGCAGCCCCTCGACGGCGCGGCAGGGGACGGCGGCGCGCTCCCGAAGCCGACGGGCGCGGTCGTCGCCGCCGGGGAGACGCCGGCGGTCCGGACCCCGGGCGAGGACGGCGCCACGGACCGCCTGGCGGTGCGCTCGGTCGAGCGGCGGGGCGGCGCGCTCCTCGGCACCTTCGAGCTGGGCCTGGTGTCCGGCGACGGCGGCACCGCCGGTGCGTTCGGCACGCCCGACGCGCGCGGCGCGCGGGAGCGCGGCTTCGACGCGGCCGCGGCGTCCGAGGCCCCGCTCCGGGCCGCCCTGCTCGACGGGTCCGGCTCCACCTACCCGTTCGAGTACGAGGTCCCTGCGGACGCCGGGGACACCGCGGACGCCGGGGACACCGCGGACGCGCAGGAGACCCCACGACGGCTGCTGGCCGACGAGCGGGTCGGCCGGGCGGGGTCCGCGCCCGGCGAGACGGCGCTGGTCGTGGTGGTCTGGCCCGACACCGGGGCCGACCGGGTCACCGTCGACCTCCCCGGCGTCGCGCGGTTCGTCGACGTCCCGGTGACGGACGCGGGCTGACGCGCCGGGCGGGTATCAGGTGCGGGGCGCGACGCTCCCTGTGGACAGACGGGACAAACCCCTGTCGCCCGTGGGTGGGCCCTGCCTATCCTGAGCCGGCGATCGCACGGGGGCGTCTCCGCCTCGTGTCGGGTATCTGCCCAGGTCATCGTCATCCGGGGGAATCTTGAGCTTGCTGACGCGGCTGCGCGCCGACCGTCGTGCGTCCATCTCCACCGCTGTCGTCGTCGCCGTCGCGGGCGGCGTCGTGACGGCCGCCGTGCTGTACGACGGCCAGGCGACGGCGGACGTCGACCTCGACGACGCGGGCGTCTGGGTGACCAACCAGGCCTCGGGTCTGGTGGGCCGGTTCAACACCGAGGCCAAGTCGCTGGACGGCACGATGCTGGCGGGCAGCTCGGCGTTCGACGTGGACCAGCAGGCGGGCCAGGTGCTCGTCGCGGACGACGGCAGCAGCGCCGCGAACGTCGTCGACGTCGCGCGGCTGAAGTTCCACGCGACGGCGCAGCTGCCGCCGGGCGCGGAGGTCTCCCTCGGCGGCGGCCGGGTGTCCGTGGTGGACGACGAGTCGGGCTCCCTGTGGGTGACGTCGCTCGAGGGCCTGGCCGCCCTGGACACCGAGGAGGCGGACCCGACGGCGGAGCTCGACGGCGCGGCGACGTCCGTGGTCTCGGAGTCGGGCGTCACGTACGCCGTGGTGCCGGGTCGCGACGTGCTGTGGACGGTGGCGCCGGGCGAGGAGCCGACGACCACAGAGCTCGGGATGCTGTCCGAGGGCGACGACGTCCTGCTCACCACGGTCGGCGACGACCTGGTGCTCCTCGACCGGACCTCGGGTGAGCTGCGCCTGCCCGGCGGTGCCGTGGTGGACGTGGCCGACGCGCAGGGCGCGCGGCTGCAGCTGCCGGGCCCGCCGTCGTCCGCCGTCGCGTACGCGACCTCCGCGGAGCTGGCGCTGCAGCCGCTGGGCGGCGGCGCGGCCACGTCCCGCAAGGCGTCGGGCACGCCGGCGTCGCCGGTGCAGCTCGGCGGCTGCCTGTACGGCGCCTGGTCGGGCTCCGGTCAGATCGTGCGCGACTGCGCGGGCACGGACCGCGATGTCGACCGGGTGCTCGAGGGCATCGACCGGACCACGGAGCTCGAGTACCGGGTGAACCGGAACAACGTGGTGCTCAACGACCTCACGGCGGGCACGCTGTGGATGGCGCTCGAGGACTACCGGAAGGTGGACGACTGGGACGTCAAGCTGCCCGAGCAGGCGGAGGGCTCCGACGAGGACGCGGAGGACGCGAAGCCGGAGCTGGTCGACAACACGGTGGTGGACCGGGAGAAGGAGGACCCGCCGGTCGCGAAGGACGACGACTTCGGGCTCCGGCCGGGGCGCACCACCGTGCTCGACGTCCTGTCGAACGACCTCGACCCGGACGGCGACGTCATCACCGCGTCGCTCGTGGGCGACCAGCCGGGCGGGCTGCGCGTGGAGCGGGTCATGGGCGGCCAGGCGCTGCAGGCGGTGGTGCCGGCCGAGGTCTCGGGCTCGGTGACGTTCACCTACGAGGCCGACGACGGCCGCGGCGGCACCGACCAGGCCACGGTGCGCCTGCGGGTGGTGCCCGACGACGAGAACGCGGCGCCCGAGCAGGAGGGCAGCCCGGTGCTGCGGGTGCAGCAGGGCAGGACGGCGACCATCAAGGTGCTGCCGTACTTCCGCGACCCGGACGGCGACGACGTGTACCTCGCCACCGCCCACTCGACCGTCCAGGGCGACGAGGTGCGCGCCTACCCCGACGGCACGGTGGAGTTCCGCGACGGCGGCACGTCCACGGGGCGCAAGAAGGTGAAGCTCACGGTCGGCGACGGCCGCGGCGAGGTCGTCGAGGGCACGCTGGACGTCGACGTGCTCGGCGAGGGCAACGAGCCCCCCGTGGCCGTGGGCGACCACGTTGTCGCGACCGCCGGCCAGCCGGTGACGATCGAGCCGCTGAAGAACGACACGGACCCGAACGGCGACGAGCTGACCCTGTCGCGCGTCAGCCCGGCCGCGCCGGCGGAGATCACCCCCAACCACGACGCCGGCACCTTCACGTTCCTCGCTCAGGAGCCGAAGTCCTACGACGTGCTCTATCAGGCGAGCGACGGCCCGTCGTCGACCACCGGGGTGGTGCGCGTGGACGTGCAGGACCCCAAGGAGGCGAGCGGCGCCCCGATCGTCGTGAGCGACGCGGCGATGCTGCCGGCGGGCGGGTCCGCCCTCGTGGACGTCCTGGCGAACGACACCGATCCGACGGGCGGCGTCCTGGTGGTGCAGTCGGTGCGGGTGCCGGACGACGCCGGCGTGAGCGTCGCGGTCCTGTCCCACCAGATGCTGCGGATCACCGAGACGCGGCGCATCTCCGAGCCGGTCGTCCTGGAGTACACGGCGTCGAACGGCAACGACACCTCGACCGGGCAGGTGCGGGTGCTGCCCGTGCCGCCGCCGGACCGGCTCCAGCCGCCGAACGCGGCGCCCGACGAGGTCACCGTGCGCGTGGGCGACTACGTGAACATCGACGTGCTGGACAACGACTCGCACCCCGACGGCCTGGAGCTGACGCTCGGCGAGGAGCTGGAGCAGTCGGTGGACCATGAGCAGGGCGACCTGTTCGTGTCCGAGGACCGGCTGCGGTTCCGCGCCGGGCCGGAGGCGGGCACCGCCTACGCCATCTACACGGTCCGGGACCCGAACGGGCAGGAGGACTCCGCCCAGGTCACCATCCACATCCGCGGGGGCAAGGACAACGCCGCGCCCGTGCCGCACGACGTCGACGCCCGCACGCTCGCGGGCGGGACGGTGCGGATCCCCGTCCCGCTGGACGGCATCGATCCTGACGGCGACTCGGTGCAGCTCACGGGCCTGGCGACCGGGCCCGCGCAGGGCCGCGCCGAGGTGGTCGACGGCTACGTCGACTACGAGGCGAGCGAGGACGCCCGCGGCCTGGACTCCTTCCGCTACACCGTCCAGGACGCGCGCGGCGAGGTGGCGACGGGCGTGATCCGGGTCGGCGTCGCGCAGCCGCCCGCGACGAACCAGCCGCCCGTCGCCGAGGACGACGAGATCACCGTGCGCCCGGACCGGCGCGTGGCGATCCCGGCGCTGGAGAACGACTCCGACCCCGACGGCGACCAGGTGGGCCTGGTCCCCGGCTCGCTCGAGGGCGGCGACGACGTCCGGGCCGAGGTGTCCGAGGACCGGATCGTCGTGCAGACGCCGGGCGAGGAGGGCACCACCACGTTCTTCTACGCGATCGAGGACACCTACGCCGCGCGCGGCTCCGCCGCGGTGAGCGTGACCGTCGCGAAGGACGCGCCGCTGCAGCGCCCGGTCGCGCGCGACGACTCCGTGCCGGTGGCGGACCTGCTCGGCAAGACGACGGTGACCGTCCCGGTGCTGGACAACGACGAGGACCCGGACGGCTCCACGGACGACCTCGAGCTCGAGACCGACTCGCCCACCGCCCAGGTGACTCCCGACGGCGAGGTGCAGGTGGAGCTCGCCGAGCAGCGCCAGGTGATCACCTACTCCGTCACGGACGTGGACGGGCAGAGCGCCAAGGCGTTCGTCGTCGTCCCGGGCCTCACGTCGGTGCAGCCCATCCTCAAGCCGGGTCAGGCGCCGCTCGAGGTGCTCGCGGGCGAGTCGCTGGACGTCGACGTCGCGGACCACGTGCTCGTGGTCGAGGGCCGCAGCCCGCGCCTGACGACCGCCGACGAGGTGACCGGCCTCGAGGGCGAGGCCGAGGTGACCGGCACGACCACGCTGACGTACACGCCGCGCGACGACTTCACCGGGCCGGCCGGCGTGACCTTCGAGGTGACGGACGGCGACGGCCCCGACGACCCGGAGGGGCACACGGCGGTGCTGACGCTGCCGATCACCGTGCTGCCGCCGGACAACCTGCCGCCCGAGCCGGGCTCACCGACCGGCCAGGTCGCGGCCGGGGAGGAGAACGCGGTCGACCTCGGCCGGTTCGCCAAGGACCCGGACGGCGACGACCTGCGGTTCGAGCTCGGCACGCTGCCGCAGGGGCTGCGGGCGACGACGTCGGGGTCGCGGGTCACGCTCGAGGCGTCGCCCGAGACGCCGAAGGGCACCACGCTCACCGTGCCGTTCACGGTGACCGACGACGAGCACCCGCCGGTGGACGGCGAGCTCACCGTCGAGGTGGTCGCCTCCACCCGCCCGCTGGCGCGCGCCGTGGACGACACGGTCGACGACGCCCACCAGGGCCAGGCGGTCTCCGTCCCGGTGCTGGCCAACGACTCCAACCCGTTCGCCGACCGTGGGCCGCTCGAGCTCGTCGGCGACGCCGTCCTCGAGACCGGGCAGGGCGGCACGACCGTGGACGGCGACCGGGTGGTCGTCACCCCGCAGGCCGACTTCGTGGGCACGATGGTGGTGCGCTACACGGTGCAGGACGCGACGAAGGACCCCGACCGGCAGGTCGAGGGTCGCATCACGGTGAACGTCGTCGGCGCGCCCGACGCCCCCGCGACCCCGGTCGTGGAGGAGGTGCGCTCGGAGACGGTCGTGCTGTCGTGGACCCCGCCGGGCAACAACGGCTCCGAGATCACCGGCTACACCGTGACCTCCAGCCGTGGCGACACGTTCGACTGCGCCACGACCACGTGCACGCTGGGCGGCCTGACCAACGACGTCACCTACACCTTCACGGTGGTCGCGACGAACGACGTCGGCCCGTCGAAGAAGTCGCCGCCGTCCGCGGAGGCGCGCCCGGACGAGAAGCCGGACCCGCCGGCCGCGCCGCAGCTCGACTTCGGGGACGGCTCGCTGACGGTCGCGTGGGACAACGCCACGTACACCGACAGGTCGCCGATCTCGTCGGTGACCCTGGAGATCTCCCCGGCGCCCGCGAACGGCCAGGCGCAGAAGGTGGGCGTCACGGGCGAGCGCATCGTGTGGGACCACCTGACCAACGGCACGGCGTACAAGGTGCGGATCCAGGCCGTGAACTCCGCGCCCGACCCGTCGGACTGGGGCGCGTGGTCGGCCACGATGGTCCCGGCGGGCCCGCCGGACGCCCCCGCCGCGCCGTCGGCCTCGCGCGTGGACGACGCGCTCGGCGGCCAGGTGAAGGTCACCTGGGGCGCGCCGGCCGACAACGGCGACGCGGTCAAGAAGTACTACCTCGACGTCTTCAAGAACGGCTCGAAGGTGGAGACGCGCACCGTCTCCGGCACGTCGCAGAGCCTCGAGGGGCTCGACAAGAAGGCGAGCTACACCTTCGCGGTGACGGCCGAGAACAAGGCGGGCAAGGGCGGCACGAGCAAGCCGTCGAACGCCGTGACGCCGTACGGCAGGCCCGGGGTGCCGGGCGCGGCGAGCGCGAAGGTCGGCACGGGGATGAGCGGCCAGGCCGACGTCTCGTGGGGCGCCGCGAACGACAACGGCAACGCGGTCACGTACACGGTCGAGACGAACAAGGGCGGCAGCCGGACGACCACCGGAACGTCGCTGCGGTACTCCGGGCTGTCGAACGGCACCTCTTACGCGTTCCACGTGAAGGCGTGCAACGCCGCGGGCTGCTCGGCCTGGACGGCGTGGTCGAACGCCGTCACGCCGTTCGGCCCCGTGCCCGCGCCGACCGTGACCGCCACGGGCCAGAGCAACGCCGTGAAATTCGCCTGGGGCACGACCACGAACGGGCGGCCCATCACCGTGAGCGTCACGGGGGCGTTCACCTCCTCGGCCGCGTCCGGCACGAAGACGGTCACGGCGGACCCGGGCCAGAACAAGCGGATCTGCGTCACGGCCAAGGACTCGGCGGGACAGTCGAACCAGACCTGCAAGGACGCCTCCGCCCTCCAGGCCGACGCCTGGGTGACCCGTGGGCCGAGCGCGAAGGGACAGCCTGGCTGCGACGACGCGTCGTGCGCGTACTTCGTGGTGAACACGAAGAACTTCAAGCCCGGCAGCCACCACGTGAACTGCTACGGCGACGACCGGGACGGCTGGAGCGACATCACCACCTCCGGCGCGGGCTACGACGTGACCCTGCCGGAGTCGGGGACCAAGCAGCTCCTGTGCTACTTCGGCTACCCCGGCAAGCAGGTCGCGGTGAAGATCGACGGCAAGGAGTACCGACGCACCACCTGGTGACGGGCCCGCCGGGCGTCCGCGCCCCCGGGCATGGGGACCTCTCCCCATGTCCGGGGGCCGGAATCCTTGCCTCGGGCGGGTGAAATTTCGCTATCCTGTCGGCGCGATCACACCGGGCCGGCGTCGGCCCGTGCGGGGGAAGCGGCCCGCGTCGTCGTCCAACCAGGGGAGTCTCCAGCGTGTTCACGCGTCTGCGCACCAACCGTCGCGCGTCCGTCTCGACGGCGGTGGTGCTGGCGGTGTCCGCGGGCATGCTGACCGCAGCGGTCCTCTACGAGGGGCAGGCGACGGCGGACGTCGACCTGGACGACTCCGGGGTCTGGGTGACCAACCAGGCGTCGGGCCTGGTGGGCCGGTTCAACACCGAGGCGAAGGCGCTGGACGGCACGATGCTGGCGGGCAGCTCGGCGTTCGACGTGGACCAGCAGGCCGGCCAGGTGCTCGTCGGCGACCAGGGCACCCACGCGGGGAGCGTCGTGGACGTCGCTCGTCTGAAGTTCAGCTCGACCACGAAGCTGCCGGGTGCCGCGCAGACCTCCATGGGCGGCGGCCGGGTCGCCGTCGTCGACGGCGAGTCGGGATCCCTGTGGGTCACGTCGGTGGAGCGGTTCGCCGGTCTCGACACGCAGAAGGCGACCCCGACGGCGAAGCTCGACGGCTCGGCGACCGTCGTGGTGTCCGAGGGCGGGACCACGTACGCCGCCGTGCCGGCGCGGGACGTGCTGTGGACGGTGGCGCCGGGCGAGGACCCGAAGACCACCGAGCTCGGGATGCTGTCGGAGGGCGACGACGTCCAGCTGACCACGGTCGGCGACGACCTCGTGCTGCTCGACCGGACCACCGGGGAGCTGCGGCTCCCGGGAGGCGACGTCGTCGACGTCGCGGGCGCCCAGGACGCCCGGCTGCAGCAGCCCGGGCAGTCCACGGACTCGGTGGCGTACGCGACCGCGGACGCGCTGGTGCTGCAGCCGCTCGGGGGCGGCGCGGCCACGTCGCGGCAGGCGTCGGGCACCCCCGCCGCGCCCGTGCAGCTGGGTGGTTGCCTCTACGGGGCCTGGTCGGGCTCGGGCCAGATCGTGCGTGACTGCGAGGGCACGGACCGGGACCTCGACCAGGTGCTCGAGGGTATCGACCAGTCCACCGAGCTCGAGTACCGCGTGAACCGCGGCAACGTGGTGCTCAACGACCTCACGGCGGGCACGCTGTGGATGGCGCTCGACGAGTACGAGAAGGTCGACGACTGGGACATCAAGCTTCCCGAGCAGGCGGAGGGGTCCGACGAGGACGCCGAGGACGCCAAGCCCGAGCTGGTCGACACCACCGTCCTGGACCGCAAGAAGGAGGACCCGCCGGTCGCGAAGGACGACGACTTCGGCGTCCGCCCGGGCCGCGCGACGGTGCTGGACGTGCTGTCCAACGACCTCGACCCGGACGGCGACGTGATGACCGCCTCGCTCGTCGGCGACCAGCCCGACGGCGTGCGCATCGAGCGTGTGATGGGCGGCCAGGCGCTGCAGGCGGTGGTGCCCGAGGACGCGTCCGGCACCACGACGTTCACCTACGAGGTCGCGGACGGCCGCGGCGGCACGGACCAGGCGTCGGTGAAGCTGCGGGTCGTTCCCGACGACGAGAACTCCGCGCCCGAGCAGACCGGGCCGCCGGTGCTGCGGGTGCAGCAGAGCAAGTCGGCGTCGATCAAGGTGCTGCCCTACTTCCGCGACCCGGACGGGGACGACGTCATCCTGCTCACCGCGGCCTCGACGGTGCAGGGCGACGAGGTGCGCGCCTACCCGGACGGCACGGTGGAGTTCCGTGACGGCGGCACGTCGACCGGGCGAAAGAAGGTCAAGCTGACCGTCGGTGACGGCCGCGGCGAGGTCGTCGAGGGCGAGCTCAACGTCGACGTCCTCGGCGACGGCAACCAGCCGCCGGTCGCGGTCGGGGACCACGTGGTGGTCACGGCCGGGCAGCCGGTGACGGTGGAGCCGCTGAAGAACGACACGGACCCGAACGGCGACGAGCTGCGGTTGGCGCGGGTGGCCGACGCCGCGCCGGCCGAGATCACGCCGAACTACGACGCGGGCACGTTCACCTTCCTGGCGCAGGAGCCGAAGTCGTACGACGTGCTCTACCAGGTCAGCGACGGCCCCGAGGCCACGACGGGGGTCGTGCGCGTCGACGTGCGGGACCCGGACGCGGCGCAGGGGGCGCCGGTGGTGGTCGCGGACACCGCGCTGCTGCCGTCGGGCGGCTCGACCCTCGTGGACGCGCTCGCCAACGACACCGACCCGGCGGGCGGGGTGCTCGTGGTGCAGTCGGTGGACGTGCCGGACGACGCGGGGGTGAGTGTCGCGGTGCTGGGGCACCAGATGCTGCGGATCACGGAGACCCGACGCATCTCCGAGGCGGTCACGCTCCGGTACACCGTGTCGAACGGCACCGAGACCTCGACGGGGCAGGTGCGCGTGCTGCCGGTGCCGCCGCCGGACCGGCTGCAGCCGCCGAACGCCGCGCCCGACGAGGTCACGGTCCGGGCCGGCGACTACGTGAACATCGACGTGCTGGCCAACGACTCGCACCCCGACGGCCTGGAGCTGACGCTGGCCGACGAGCTGGAGCAGTCGGTGGACCCGGCGCAGGGCGAGCTGTTCGTCTCCGAGGACCGGCTGCGCTTCCGCGCGGCGTCGAAGCCCGGCACGGCCTACGCCATCTACAAGGTGCGCGACCCGAACGGGCAGGAGGACTCTGCCCAGGTCACGATCCACATCCGCGGCGGCAAGGACAACGCCGCACCGCTGCCCCGCGACGTGGACGCGCGGGCGCTCTCCGGGGGGAAGGTCCGCATCCCGGTGCCGCTGGACGGCATCGATCCGGACGGTGACTCCGTGCAGCTCACGGGCCTCGCGACGGGGCCCGCGCAGGGCCGCGCCGAGGTGGTCGACGGGTACATCGACTACGCGGCGAGCGAGGATGCCCGCGGCCTGGACACGTTCCGCTACACGGTCCAGGACGCGCGGGGCGAGGTCGCCACCGGCGTCATCCGCGTCGGCATCGCCGAGCCGCCGGCCACGAACCAGCCGCCCGTGGCCCAGGACGACGAGGTCACCGTGCGCCCGGACCGGCGCGTGGCGATCCCGGCGCTGGAGAACGACTCCGACCCCGACGGCGACCAGATCGGCCTCGTGCCGGGCGCGCTGGAGGGCGGCAAGGACCTCGAGGCCAAGGTGTCCGAGGACCGGATCGTCGTGCAGACGCCGAGCGCGGACGGCACCACCACGTTCTTCTACGCGATCGAGGACACGTACGCGGCACGGGCCTCCGCGTCGGTCAGCGTGCAGGTCGCGAAGGACGCGCCCCTCCTCGCCCCGATCGCGCGGGACGACTCGGTGCCCGTGGCCGACATCCTCGGCCGGACCTCGGTGACGGTGCCGGTGCTCGACAACGACGAGGACCCGGACGGCGCGGCCGACGACCTCGAGGTCACGACGGACGCCGCGGGGGTGACCGTGACGCCCGAGGGAGAGCTGGACGTCACCCTCACCGAGCAGCGCCAGGTGATCACGTACACCGTCACCGACATGGACGGGCTCACGTCGAAGGCCTTCGCCGTCGTGCCGGGGCTCGCCGCGGCCGAGCCGATCCTCAAGCCGGGCCAGGCCCCGCTGGAGGTGCTCGCGGGCGAGTCGCTGAAGATCGACATCGCCGACCACGTCCTCGTGGTCGAGGGGCGCAAGCCCCGCCTGACGACGGAGGACGAAGTCACCGCGCTGGAGGGCGGCGTCGAGGTGACCGGCAAGACCACCATGACCTACACCCCCCGGGACGACTACACGGGCCCGGCCGGCGTGACCTTCGAGGTCACCGACGGCGACGGCCCGGACGACCCCGACGGCCACTCGGCCGTGCTGACCCTCCCGATCACGGTGCTGCCCCCCGAGAACCTGCCGCCGGAGCCGGGCTCGCCGTCCGGCCAGGTCGCGGCGGGGGAGGAGAGCGTGGTCGACCTCGGCCGGTTCGCGAAGGACCCGGACGGTGACGACCTGCGCTTCCAGCTCGGCGCGCTGCCCGGCGGCCTCGGCGCCACCCTCAAGGGCGGTCGCGTGACGCTCGAGGCAGAGCCCGAGACCCCGAAGGGCACCACGCTCACCGTGCCGTTCACGGTGACCGACGACGAGCACCCGCCCGTGGACGGCACGCTGACGGTCGAGGTCGTGGCCTCCACGCGCCCGCTGGCGCGGGCGGTCGACGACGTCGTCCAGGACGCGCACCAGGGCAAGCCGGTCTCGGTGCCCGTGCTGGCCAACGACTCGAACCCGTTCGCGGAGCGCGGGCCGCTGGAGCTCGTCGGGCAGCCGGTCGTCGAGACCGGCCGCGGCGACGCGACGTCCGACGGCGGCAAGGTCGTCGTCACGCCGAAGGCCGACTTCGTCGGGACCCTCGTGGTGCGGTACACGGTGCAGGACGCCACCCAGGACCCGGACCGCCAGGTCGAGGGCCGAGTGACGGTGAACGTCATCGGCGTGCCCGAGGCGCCGTCGAAGCCGGTGGTCGAGGAGGTGCGCTCCGAGACGGTCGTGCTGTCGTGGACCCCGCCGACGAACAACGGCTCCGAGATCTCGGGGTACACGGTGACCTCGAGCCAGGGCGACACGTTCGACTGCGCCACGACGACCTGCACCCTGACGCCGCTGACCAACAACGTCACGTACACGTTCACGGTGGTCGCGAACAACGAGGTCGGGGCGTCGGAGGCCTCCCCGGCGTCCGAGGACGCCCGCCCGGACCAGAAGCCGGACCCGCCCGCCGCGCCCCAGCTGGAGTTCGGCGACGGTTCGCTCACCGTGACGTGGGAGAACGCCTCGTACACCGACCGGTCGCCGATCACGTCGGTGAACCTGGAGATCTCGCCGGCCCCGGCGAACGGCGAGACGCAGAAGGTGGGCGTCACCGGCCAGCGCATCGTGTGGGAGGGCCTGACGAACGGCACCGCCTACAAGGTGCGGATCCAGGCCGTGAACGACGCGCCGGACCCGTCCGACTGGGGCTCCTGGTCGGCGTCCGAGATCCCGGCGGGCAAGCCCGACGCGCCCGCGGCGCCCACGGCCTCGCGGGTCAGCTCGGACATCGCCCCGGACGGCGGGCAGGTGGACGTGTCCTGGACCGCGCCGAACGACAACGGCGACGCCGTCAAGAGCTACACCGTGGACGTGCTGAAGGGCGGCTCGAAGGTCGACACCCGCACGGTCACCGGCGCCACGTCGACGACGTTCGAGGGCCTCGACACCAAGGGCTCGTACACGTTCACCGTCACGGCCGAGAACAAGGCGGGCGTCGGCGCGACGAGCGCCGCGTCGAACGCCGTCACGCCCTTCGGCAAGCCGAAGGCGCCGGGTACCCCCAAGGCGAGCGTGAGCACGGGCATGAGCGGCAAGGCGAAGGTGTCGTGGGGCGCCGCCGACGACAACGGCGCGGCGGTCACGTACACCGTCGCGACGGACCAGGGGGGCAGCGCCAAGACCACGGGGACGTCGCTGACGTACTCCGGGCTGAAGAACGGCACCGACTACCGGTTCCGCGTGCAGGCCTGCAACGCGGGAGGGTGCTCCGCGTGGACGGCGTACTCGAACACCGTGACGCCCTTCGGGCCCGTCCCGACGCCGTCGGTGTCCGCGTCCGGCGGCAAGCAGAAGGTGTCGTTCAACTGGTCGACCAGCACGAACGGCCGGTCCATCTCGGTGAAGGTCAGCGGCGCCTTCTCGAGCACGGCGAAGAGCGGGAGCAAGACCGTGACCGTCGGGGACTCCGTGACCAAGCAGATCTGCGTGGTCGCGACCGACACGGAGGGGCAGTCCGCCAAGGAGTGTGCGTCCGCCACGTCGGACGCGGCGCCGAAGCCCACGCTGACCCTGCAGCGCGGCTCCAGCGCCGACGGCGAGCGGGAGTACGGGTCGTGCGACGGTTCGGCCTGCGCCTACCTGCGGATCACGATCAAGAACGCCAAGCCGAACACGCAGTTCACCTACGGGTGCATCGCCGACGGGCGGCAGTTCAACACGGCTGGGACGAACTGGAAGAAGGCGCCCACCGAGCCGACGCGCACCGACGGCAACGGCAACGCCGGGCCCCGTGACCTCTGGTGCTACTACGGGGGCGGCGGCGACAGCGTGAAGGTCACGACCAGCCTCGGGCTGACCAGCAACACCGTCATCTGGTGATGCGCGGCCGGTGACCGCATCGTGCGGTATGCCCCGAACGCCTCGGGCATGGGCACCTCTCCCCATGCCCGAGGGCCGGGACGGGTGCTTCGGGCGGGTGATTTCTCGCTATCCTGTGCGGGCGCTGGGTGTGTCCGACGGTGGTCGTCGGACGGCCGGCGCCCACACCTCCCGGGGGATCTGTGAGCCTGCTCTCGCGCCTGCGCGCCGACCGTCGTGCGTCGATCTCGACCACGGTGGTCCTCGCGCTGACCGGCGGCGTCGTCGCCGCCGCCGTGCTGTACCAGGGCGAGGCCACGGCCGACGTGGACCTGGACGACTCCGGGGTGTGGGTCACCAACGAGTCCTCCGGCCTGGTGGGCCGCTTCAACACCGAGGCCCGCTCGCTGGACGGCACGATGCTCGCCGGCAGTTCGTCGTTCGACGTGGACCAGCAGGCGAGCCAGGTGCTGGTGAGCGACGGCGGCTCGAGCACGGGCAACGTCGTGGACCCCGCCCGGCTGAAGTTCGCCTCCAGCACCGGCGTCCCGGCGGGTGCCCGGACCGCGATGGGCGGCGGCCGCGTCGCCGTCGTCGACGACGAGTCCGGATCCCTGTGGGTCACCAGCGTCGAGAAGTTCGGCGCCCTCGACACCACCAAGGCGAAGCCGACCGCGGACCTCGACGGCGCCGCGCGTGCCGTGGTGTCCGAGACGGGCATCGTCTACGCGGTGGTGCCCGCCCGCGACGTCCTGTGGACGCTGGAGCCGGGCAAGGACCCGCGCACCACGAAGCTGGACGGCCTGACCTCCGAGGGCGACGACGTCGTCCTCACGACCGTGGGCGACGACCTGGTCGTGCTGGACCGCACCCGCGAGAAGCTCCGTCTGCCCGGCGGCGACCTCGTGGACGTCCCCGACGCGCAGGGCGCGCAGCTCCAGCTGCCGGGGGTGCCGTCCGCCTCCGTCGCCTACGCCACCACCGACGCCCTGGTGCTGCAGCCGCTGGGCGGCGGCGCGGCCACCCAGCGCAAGGCGTCGGGCACGCCGGCCCAGCCCGTGCAGCTCGGCGGCTGCCTCTACGGCGCCTGGTCCGGCACAGGGCAGATCGCCCGGGACTGCGAGGGCACGGACCGCGACGTCGACCAGGTGCTCGAGGGCATCGACCAGGACACCCGCCTGGCCTACCGGGTGAACCGGAACAACGTCGTCCTCAACGACCTCAGCGCCGGCACGCTGTGGATGGCGATGGACGAGTACGAGAAGGTCGACGACTGGGACGTCCAGCTCCCCGAGGAGGGCGACGGCGACGACCCGAACGCCGACGACGACACCCCGGAGATGGTCGACCAGAGCATCGTCGACCGGGAGAAGCAGGACCCGCCGATCGCGAAGGACGACAAGTTCGGCGTCCGTCCCGGCCGGGCCACCGTGCTCGACGTCCTGAACAACGACCTCGACCCCGACGGCGACGTCATCACCGCGAGCCTCGCGGGCGACCAGCCCGAGGGGATGACGGTGCAGGAGGTGCTCGGTGGCGCGGCGCTGCAGGCGGTCGTCCCCGAGGGTGCCACCGGCACGGTGCACTTCCCGTACGTGGTGACGGACGGCCGCGGCGGGCACGCCGAGGCGGACGTCAGCCTGCGCGTGGTGCCGTGGAGCGAGAACGAGGCGCCGGAGCAGAGGGGCGAGCCCGTGCTCACCGTGCCGCAGGGCGGCAAGGGCGAGATCCGGGTGCTGTCGTACTTCCGCGACCCGGACGGCGACGACCTGCTGCTCGGCACCGCGTCGTCCGCGGTGAAGGGCGACGAGGTGCGCACCTCCCCGGACGGCACCGTCGAGTTCCGTGACGACGGCAAGACGACGGGCCGCAAGAAGGTCGCGCTGACCGTCAACGACGGCCAGGGCAAGAGCGCCGAGGGCACCCTGTGGGTCGACGTCGTCGGCGCGACGCAGAAGCCGCCCGTCGCGGTGGGCGACCACGTCGTCGTCACCGCGGGCCAGCCGGTCACGGTGGAGCCGCTGAAGAACGACTCCGACCCGAACGGGGACGACCTGCGGCTGTCCAACGTCAGCGAGGCCGCCCCGGCCAAGATCACCCCGAACTACGAGGCCGGCACCTTCACGTTCCTGGCGCAGGACCCGAAGTCGTACGACGTGCTCTACCAGGTCACCGACGGCAGCGGCCAGGCGCCGACCACGGGCGTGGTGCGCGTCGACGTGGTGGACCCGCAGGACGCGACGGGCGACCCGGTGGTCGTGGCGGACACCGCCCTGCTCCCGGCGGGCGGGTCCACGCTGGTGGACGTGCTGGCGAACGACAGCGACCCGGCGGGCGGCGTGCTCGTCGTGCAGTCGGTGGACGTGCCGGAGGACGCGGGCGTCGCCGTGGCGGTGCTGGGGCACCAGATGCTCCGCGTCACGGAGAGCCGCCGCATCGCGGAGCCGATCACCCTGACCTACACGGTGTCCAACGGGACGGGCACCGCGGAGGGCCAGGTCCGGGTGCTGCCGGTCCCGGCCCCCGCGCGCCTGCAGCCCCCGAGCGCCACGGCCGACGAGGTCACGGTGCACGTGAACGACTACGCGAACGTCGACGTGCTCGACAACGACACGCACCCCGACGGCCTCGAGCTCACCCTCGACGACGAGCTGGTGCAGACCGTGAAGCCCGAGCAGGGCGAGGCGTTCGTCTCCGAGGGCGTGCTGCGCTTCCGCGCCGGCACGAAGGCCACCACGGCGTACGTCATCTACACCGTGACGGACGAGAACGGGCAGGAGGACTCCGCCCAGGTCACGATCCACGTGCGCGACGGCAAGGAGAACCGCCCGCCGGTCCCGCCGGACGCCCAGGCGCGCGTCGTGTCCGGGGGCACCGTGCGCGTGCAGGTGCCGCTCGACGGCATCGACCCGGACGGCGACTCCGTCCAGCTCGTCAACCTCGTGCAGCCGCCGGTCAAGGGCATCGCCGAGGTCGTCGACGGGCGGTACATCGACTTCAAGGCCACCCGCGGCGTCACCGGCCAGGACGCGCTGACGTACGCCGTGGTGGACGCGCGGGGCGAGAAGGCCGAGGGCACCGTCCGCATCGGCATCGCGCCGCCGCCCACCACGAACCACCCGCCGCTCGCGGAGGACGACGTCGTCACCGCGCGGCCGGGCCGCAACGTCGTCGTGCCCGCGCTGCGCAACGACTCCGACCCCGACGGGGACCAGTTCGGCCTCGTGCCGGGGGCGCTGGAGGCCAAGGAGCCGCTCGCGCCGAAGGTCGAGGGCGACCGCGTCCTCGTGCGGACCCCGGACGACGAGGGCTCCTACGGCTTCTACTACGCGATCGAGGACACCTGGGGCGCCCGGGCGATGGGCGCGGTGACGCTCGAGGTCTCCGAGGACGCCCCGCTGCTCGCGCCGATCGCGCGCGACGACATCGTGATGCCGGGCGACGTCAAGCCCGACCAGTCGTCGGTCACCGTCAAGGTGCTCGACAACGACGAGGACCCGGACGGCGCGGCGAGCGAGCTGAAGGTCGAGGTCGGCGGTGACACCGCGACCGTCGGTGCCGACGGCGACGTCGCCGTGCGGCTCCTGCCCCAGCCCCAGATCCTCACCTACACGGTGACGGACCAGGACGGCCTCCAGGGCAAGGCGTTCATCCAGGTCCCGGCGTCGAAGAAGCCGAGCGCGGACGACCAGGACGAGCCCGAGGGCCCCGCGCCCATGCTCAAGCCGAACTTCTCGCCCCTCAAGGTGAAGTCGGGCGAGCCGCTCACGGTGAACCTCGGGGACGCCGTCGTCGTCGCCGAGGGCGGCAAGGTCGCGATCGCCGACTCCGGCAGCGCGAGCGCGGTGGCCGGCTCCGTCGTGGTCAAGGACAAGCAGCGGCTCGTCTACACCTCCGACGAGGACTACGTCGGCCCCGCCGCCGTGGGCGTGCTGGTCACCGACGGGCTGGGCGACGGCCCCGAGGACGACGCGCACACCGCGATGGTCCAGGTGCCGATCACGGTGCTCCCGCCGGAGAACCTGCCGCCCGAGCCGGGCTCCCCGACCGGTCAGGTCGCGGCCGGTGAGGAGAGCACGGTCGACCTCGCGCGCTTCGCCACCGACCCGGACCAGGACGAGCTGAGCTTCTCCCTCGGTGGCGCGCCCGCTGGCGTCTCTGCCTCGCTCACGGGATCCGTGGTGACGCTGCAGGCGGACGCGGACGTCGCCAAGGGCACCAGCCTGACGATCCCGTTCACCGTGAACGACGGCGAGAACGCGGCCGTCGAGGGCACGCTCACCGCCACGGTGGTCGCGTCCACGCGCCCGCTCCCGAAGGCGACCCCCGACACGGTCGAGGGCGCCCACCAGGGCAAGGCCGTCGCGGTCCCCGTGCTGGCCAACGACATCGACCCGTTCGACCCGAAGGGCCTGGAGGTCATCGGGAGCGGCGTGCAGACGGGTGCGGGCGAGGCCGTGGTGGACGGCGACCAGGTCGTCGTGACGCCGGACGGCGACTTCGTCGGCACGCTCGTCGCGACCTACCGCATCCAGGACGCGACGAAGGACGCCGACCGCATCGTCGAGGGCCGCATCACCGTCACCGTGCTGGGCGTGCCCGAGGCACCGGCGACGCCGGTCGTCGAGGAGGTGCGCTCGGAGACGGTCGTGCTGTCGTGGACGCCGCCCCTCAACAACGGCGCGGACATCACCGGGTACACGGTGACGTCGAACCACGGCGACACGTTCGACTGCGCCACGACCACCTGCACGTTGGAGGGGCTGACCAACAACGTGAAGTACACCTTCACGGTGGTGGCCACCAACGAGGTGGGCGACTCCCCGGCGTCCCCGGCCTCCGCCGAGGCCCGCCCGGACGAGAAGCCGGACCCGCCGGCGGCGCCGACCCTGGCGTTCGGCGACAAGAAGATCGACGTGACGTGGGTCAACGCGACCTACACCGACCGTTCGCCCATCAAGTGCGTCAACCTGCGGATCTCGCCCGCGCCCGCGAGCGGCATCGCGGACGTCGCCTGCGTGACGGGGCAGAGCTACACGTGGGAGGGGCTGACCAACGGCAACGCCTACACGGTCACGGTCCAGGCCGTGAACGAGGCACCCGACCCGTCCGACTGGGGCGCGCCCTCGGCGGAGGAGATCCCCGCCGGCGTGCCGCTGGACCAGACGGCGCCGTCCGCCAGGCGTGTCGACGACGTCCTCGGGGGCCGGATCGACGTGTCGTGGAGCGCCCCGAACGCCAACGGCGACGCCGCGATCACCTACCACGTGACGACCCTCAAGAACGGGTCGGCCGTGAAGACCGAGACCACCACCTCGACCAGCTACCCGGCGACGGGCCTCGACAACGAGTCGAAGTACACGTTCACGGTGGTGCCGGAGAACAAGGCCGGGAAGGGCGCGTCCAGCCCGGCGTCGAACGCCGTCGTGCCGTACGGCCGGCCGGAGGCCCCGACCGGGGTCAAGGTCGTGGACAACAACGGCGTGCCGGTCGTGAGCTGGAACGCGGCCGACGCGAACGGCTCGCCGGTGACCAGCTACACGGTGTACGCGAACGGGGCCCGCGCGACCTCGGTGTCGGGCACGAGCACGTCGGTCACCGGCCTGACCGAGGGGCAGACCTACTCCTTCCAGGTCACGGCGACCAACGCGGGCGGCACGTCCGGCCTCAGCGCGAAGAGCGGCTCGGTCAAGGTGTATGCCAAGCCGTCGGTGCCGACCGTGACGTGGACCCAGTCGGGGGCGACGGACGGGTACTTCACGGTCTCCGGCCCCAGCTCGTGGCACGGCGACACCGGCACGCTCAAGTGGACCCTCACCGGGTCCGACGGCACGAAGACGGGCACATCGACGGGCCGGATCGACGTGAGCGGCTCGCCGAGCTACACGTCGGGGAACAAGTCGTACGGCGTGACGGTCACGGCGACGAACGGCGCAGGCTCGACCTCCGCCTCTGCCAGCGGGAGCACGACCGCGCCGCCGCCGCCCAACCCGCAGATCTCTGTCAGCGCGGGCCCCGCCTACAGCACGCCGGGCTGCACCAACACGTCCGTGTGCCACCGGTTCCACGTCAACACCAACGGGGACTTCCCGGCGGGCACGTACAACCTGCAGTGCTGGTCCACCTACGACGGGCTCGTCTCGGACCGGACCTACACGGTGACCCTGGGCCCGAACGGTGGCGCCGACCTGTGGTGCACGCTCGGCCGCTCGTTCAACGCGCAGGTGTGGGTCACCGTGAACGGCAACACCAACTGGTCGGTCCGCACGAACTGGCCCTGGTGACCTCCTTCCCTACCGAGCACTGTTCCGACATCCGACGCACGACCCAGACGGACGACCAGGAGAGATGAACCGATGAGCACGATGACCCCCGAGCAGGCGACGTGGTTCGCGCAGACGTTCGACCGCATCGTCGGGAACGTCGCGCAGGCGGTGCTGGGCAAGGAGGACCAGATCCGGCTGGCGCTGACGTGCATGCTGGCCGAGGGCCACCTGCTGCTGGAGGACGCGCCGGGCACGGGCAAGACGATGCTCGCCCGCGCGATGGCGGCGAGCGTCCAGGGCACGAACCACCGCATCCAGTTCACGCCGGACCTGCTGCCGTCGGACGTCACGGGCGTGACGATCTACGACCAGAAGACGGGCACGTTCGAGTTCCACAAGGGCCCGATCTTCGCGAACATCGTCCTCGCGGACGAGATCAACCGTGCCTCGCCGAAGACGCAGTCGGCGCTGCTGGAGGTCATGGAGGAGGGGCAGGTCACCGTCGACGGCGTCACGCACGCCGCGGGCAGCCCGTTCATGGTGGTCGCGACGCAGAACCCCATCGAGCAGGCCGGGACCTACCGCCTGCCGGAGGCCCAGCTGGACCGCTTCCTCATGAAGACGTCGATCGGCTACCCGGACCTCACCTCCACGGTGGAGATCCTCGCCGGCTCGGCGGTGCGCGACCGCAGCGCGGGCCTGCAGCCCGTCATCACCGGCCAGGCCGTGGTGGAGATGGCGAACCTCGCCGCGGCCACGCACGTCGACCCGGCCGTGCTCGAGTACGTCTCGCGCCTGGCGGAGGAGTCGCGCGCGGCGGCCGACGTGCACGTCGGCGTGTCCGTGCGAGGCGCCCTCGCGCTGGTGCGCTGCATGAAGGTGTGGGCGGCGGCGCACGGGCGCAACTACGTGCTGCCCGACGACGTGAAGGACCTGCTGCAGCCCGTGTGGGCGCACCGCCTGGTCCTCGACTCCGAGGCGGAGTTCGGCGGCGCCACGGCGGCCGGCACGATCGACCGCCTGCTCAGCGACGTGCCCGCCCCGCAGGAGCGCCGCTCGGCCTGACGGCAGGCCTCGGCCTGACCGCCCGCCCGGTCCGACAGTGAGGAACCAGGGGAGAACCCCATGACGACGACCACCGAACGGGAGACGGACGCGCCTGCCGCGCAGGACGCCCTCTCGACCCCGGAGCAGGACGCCCCGGCCGCGCCGAAGGAGCGCCGCCGCGCCTCGCGCCGCGTCGCCGCGTCGGTGCGCGCCGCGAGCGCGACCGCCGCCGCAGGGATCCGCTCCGTCGCGGCCCGCGCCTGGGCGCGCACGACCCCCGTCCTGGGCGTCGTCTCGCCCTTCGGGTGGGCCGTCCTCGTGCTCACCGCGGCGGCGTGGTGGGCCGGCGTCGTGCTGAGCTGGGAGGAGTGGGCCGTCGTCGCGGTGACCGTGACGGTGGCGCTGATCGGCGCGGTCGTGTTCGTCCTCGGGCGCCTGCGCTACGACGTGACGCTCGACGTCGCGTCGCGCCGCGTGGTCGTGGGGGACCGGGCCGTCGGCCGCCTGCTGGTGCGCAACGGCTCGTCGCGCACCATGCTGCCGGCGGTCATGGAGCTGCAGGTGGGGCAGGGCATCGCCACGTTCCCGGTGCCGCGCCTGCGCGCGGACGCCGAGCACGAGGAGATCTTCGCCGTCCCGACGCACCGCCGCGCGGTGATCCCCCTGGGCCCGGTGCGCTCCGTGCGCGCCGACCCGCTCGGGCTGCTGCGCCGCGAGCTGACGTGGACGGAGCCCGAGGAGCTGTTCGTGCACCCGCGCACGCTGCCGCTGTCGGGCTCGTCGACGGGCCTGCTGCACGACCTGGAGGGCCGGATCACCCCCGACATCTCCGACTCGGACGTGTCGTTCCACGCGCTGCGGGACTACGTGCCGGGTGACGACCGCCGGCACATCCACTGGAAGTCCACGGCCCGCACGGGCCAGCTCATGGTGCGGCAGTTCGAGGAGACCCGTCGCTCGCGCCTCGCCGTCATCCTCTCCACGCGGGAGGAGGACTACGCCGACCCGGAGGAGTTCGAGCTCGCGGTGTCGGTGTGCGGGTCCCTGGGCCTGCAGGCCATCCGCGAGGACGGCGGCCTGACCGTGCTGGTCCAGCGGGGCCGGGTGCGGGGCGACCACCGCACGCGCCTGCTGGACGACCTGACCCGCCTCGAGCTCCAGCCCGCCCGCACCAGCCTCGCGGAGGTGGCGCGCGTCGCGTCCGCGACGGTGACCGACGCGTCGGTCGTCGCGGTGGTCGTGGGCAGCAAGGTGACCCCGACCGACCTGCGTGCCGCCGCCGTGCGCCTTCCCGTCGACGCCCGCCTCGTGGCGATGCAGTGCGTCCCGGGGGCCAAGGTGAGCCGGGGCCGGGTGGCCGACATGCAGGTGCTCACGCTCGGCGAGCTGTCCGACCTGCCGAACGCGCTGCGGAGGATGAATGACTGAGGGTTACGCCCCCGCCGAGGATCCGGACGACCGGACCTCGCACGCCGGTCCCACGGGGCACACGGGCACCACGGGGCACACGGGCGGCACGTCGCGCACCGGGGGCACCTCGCGCACGTCGGTGCGCGCCGGGACCACCCGCAACGCGGCCGGCCGGGACGACCGCCGGCGGGCCGTGACGGCCGCCGGCGCGGTGGACGGCGTCGTGCTGCTCGCGCTGCTCGGCGTGGTCGCGGTCGGCTTCGCCCCCGCCTGGGGCACCACCGGGTACCTGGTGCCGGCGGTGGGCGGGGCCGTGCTCGGCCTGCTCGTCGCGTGGCTCGGCGCGTGGCTGCGCTGGTCGGTGCTGCTCACGAGCGGCGCGACCGTGCTCGCGTACTTCCTGTTCGGCGGCGTGCTCGCGCTGCCCGGCACGGCGATCGCGGGCGTCGTGCCGTCGCTGGCGACGCTGCAGGAGCTCGCGGTCGGCGCGGTGCACGGCTGGAAGGCGTTCGTCACGACGGTGCCGCCGATCGCGTCGTTCCCCGACCTCGCGGTGGTGCCGTACCTGCTGCTGTACCTCGCCGCGGTGCTGGCGGGCACGATCGCGTGGCGCTCCCGCCGCGCGGCCTGGGCGCTGCTGCCCGTCGTGGTCGCCCTGGCCGGGGTCGGCCTGCTGGGCACGATCCTGCCGGCCTACCCGCTGGCGCAGGGCCTCGTGGTCGCCGTGATCGGTCTGCTGTGGGCGTCGTGGCGCGCGGCGGAGACCCGCATGGGCGCCAACCGCCTCCTGTCCGACGCGAGCCGCTCCGCCACCCGCCGCCTGCGCGGGCAGCGGGTGCGCGGCGGCGCGGTGCTGCTCGCGCTCGGCGGCGTGGCCGCCGTGGTCGTGGCGCCGCAGGTGGCCCAGGGCGAGCGCGTGGCGCTGCGCGAGATGATCACGCCGCCGCTCGACCTGCACCAGTACACGAGCCCGCTGGTCGGCTTCCGGCACTACACGAAGGACCTGGCGGACACCGAGCTGTTCAGCGTCACCGGCATGCCCGAGGGCGGCCGCGTGCGGCTCGCGACCCTCGACACCTACGCCGGCACGGTCTACGACGCGTCCAGCGGCCGCACCACCGGCGTGTTCAACCGTGCGGGCGAGGTCGTGGACACGGTCGCGGCGGGCACGCGCACGCCGGTCGACGTCTCCGTGCTCGGCTACACGGGCGTGTGGGTGCCCGACGTCGGCCAGCTCGGCGGCATCCGGTTCACGGGCGACCGCGCTGCCGAGCTCGCGGCCGGCACCTACTACAACGCGACGTCGGGCACGGCGCTGACCACCGCGGGCCTGCGCCCCGGCGACGGCTACGAGATCGACGCCGTCGTGGCGGCGCCGCCGGACGAGAAGACGCTCGCGTCCACCCCGATCGAGCAGGTCGCGCTCCCCAAGCCGCAGGACGTCGCGGACGCGGTCCCGGCGAAGTCGGCGCAGTTCGCGGCCGACGCGACGGACCCGTTCGAGCGGCTCACCAACATCCGCGACACCCTCAAGGCCACCGGCGTGTACTCGAGCGGTCTGGAGAACCAGCCGGCGTCGCGCCCGGGCCACTCGGCCGCGCGCATCGACGCGCTGCTCGCGCAGGACGAGATGGTGGGCGACGACGAGCAGTTCGCCGTCGCGTTCGCCCTGATGGCGCAGCAGGCCGGCGTGCCGGCCCGCGTCGTCATGGGCTTCTACCCGGAGAAGGACACCTTCAAGGCGGGCGAGCCGTACGTCGTCACGGGCGAGGACGTGCACGCCTGGGTCGAGGTGCCGTTCGAGGGGTACGGCTGGGTGCCGTTCGACGTCATCCCCGACGAGGACAACAAGGTCGAGCCGCTGCCGCGCTCCAAGCAGGTGCCGAAGCCGCCGGTCCTCGAGACCCCCGAGTCGCCGGAGGAGCCGCCGCAGGCCGAGGCCGGCGACGTCGAGGAGGACGACAAGGACGACGACCAGTCCGCGATCGACTGGCGCCAGGTCATGATGATCGCGGTCACGGTGGCCGTCCCGCTCGCGATCGTCGCGCTGCCGCTGCTGCTGATCCTCGGCTTCAAGCGCCGCCGGCGCCGGGGCCGCCGCACGGCCCCCGTGGTCGCGGACCGGGTCAGCGGCGGCTGGCGCGAGGTGGTCGACGTCGCGACCGACCTCGGCGCCGGCGTGCCCCGCGCGGCCACGCGCCGCGAGGGCGCGCGCCTGCTGGCGGAGAAGCTGCCGGAGTCGACGTCGGGCACGACGCTGCTCGCGCACCGCGCGGACGCCTCGGTCTTCGGGGCGGGCACGCCCACCGACGAGGAGGTGGCGCAGTACTGGGCCGACGTCGACCGGGCGGTCGACGAGATGCGGGCCGGGGTGCCGTGGGGCCGCCGCGTCGCGGCGCGGCTGTCGCTGCGCTCGGTGCGCGGCGCCGACGCGCCGCCGCTGTCCGCGGTGCTGCGCGGCTGGGTCGCCGCGGTGCCGAGGGCGTTCGCCCGGGCCGGGCGGGCCGTCGTCCGCCCCGTGCATGACAGGATGGCGCGCGCGCGTCGCCGCAAGGAGCGCGCCCGGCGGCAGGAGGATCGATGACGACGACGTGCACCGCGTGCGGTGCCAGCGAGCAGAGGGGTGCGTTCTGCTCCGTGTGCGGGACGCCCACGGTGGCGACCGCGTACCGCACCCCGGCGGCGTCGGGGCCCCCGACGGGCAGCCTGGAGGTCACGACGGAGCCCGAGCTGCGTGAGCGCACGCGCCGGGCGCCCGCGGGGATGGTGGCGGCCGCCGCCAGTGCGCCCGCGGCCGCCTCGGGCGGGCCCGCGGAGCCGCCCCTGGCGGGCGTGGGCCGTCGGGCCGCTGCGTACGTGCTCGACCTGCTGGCGCTGTCCGTGCTGTCGGGCGTCGTCGCGGCGGGGGTCGCGATCGCGGTCCGGCTGCCCGCGCGTTTTGCGGACGCTGCCGCGGCGACCACCTCGATGGGCCAGAAGGCCGCCGCGCAGGAGGTCCTGAGCGCGGCCATCGTCGTGTACGCCGTCGTCGGCGTCGTGAGCCTCCTCGGCTGGGTCGGCCTGGCCCTGTGGGACGGCCTCGCCGGCCGCACGGTCGGCAACAGCCTGCTCGGGATCCGCACGGTCTCCGCCGACCACGGCGGCCCGATCGGCGCGGGGCGCGGGCTGCTGCGCTGGCTCGTCCTGGCGCTGTGCGGCGTCCTGCCGCTGGTCGGCACGGTCCTGGTCCTCGTCTCGCCCACGTTCGACGCGTCGGGCCGGCGCCAGGGCTGGCAGGACAAGGCCGCCCGCAGCCTGGTCCGCGACGTGCGCAACGCGCCGCCGCGCAGCTTCGCTCCGGCCTCGCCCTCGAACCCGGGGAGCGCGGCGCCGGCCGGCGCGCCCGCTCCCGACCCGTGGGCCTTCCCCGCGGGCGAGGGGCGCGAGCAGGGTCCCGCCGGCGGCGTGATCACCGGCGTGCCGGGGTCGGGCTCCGCGCCGGCGGGCACGGCCGGCGCCGGCCTGTCCGGCATCGAGGCGCACACGGTGCACCGCTCCGCGGCGGGCACGCCCGCGACGCCGGCCACCGCCCAGACACCCGAGCCGGCACCCGCGCCGGCCGCCCCGGTCGCGCCCACGGCGGCGACGCCCGTCCCGGCGGCGCAGCCGGTCCAGCAGCCGGCCGCCCAGCCCGTCCAGCAGCAGCCCGCCGCCCAGCCCGACCTGGCGGCGGACGACCTCGAGGACCTCGAGGCGACGCGGTTCAGCGTGTCGTCGCGGCGCAGCGCGGGCGACGGCAGCGCCCCGCCGCGGATCGTCGTCGAGGTGGACCCGGACCGTCGCGTGCACGTCGCGACCCGCACGCTCCTGGGCCGCGCGCCGCAGCAGGACGGCGGCGGCCCAGCGACGCTGCTGCGCGTCGACGACCCGACGCGCTCGGTCTCCAAGACGCACCTCGAGCTCGTGCCGTCCGCCCAGGGGCTGCAGGTCACGGACCTCGGCAGCACCAACGGCAGCGCGGTGATCGACCCGTCCGGCGTGGTGCAGGAGCTCGCCGCCGGCCGTCCGGTCACGGTGGGCGCGGGCTGGGTCGTGCAGGCGGGCGCGCGGCGCCTGATCGTCGTCGGGCAGGACGCCGGCGCATGACCGTTCCCGTCAGCCTCGGGCTGCTCTGGGGCGCGGCGACGCACCAGGGTGCCCGCCGCAAGCTCAACGAGGACTCGTACCTCGCCGGCGGTTCGGTGTTCTTCGTCGCCGACGGCATGGGCGGCCACGACGCCGGGGAGGTGGCGAGCGCCGCGGCCGTCGAGGCGCTCACGCCGCTCGGGGACGCGGACGTCGTCGGGGTGGACGCCGTGCGGGGCCGCGTGCGCGCCGCGCACGACGCCGTCCGGGCGATCGAGACCGCGCCCGGCCGCGGCGCCGGCACGACGCTCGCCGGGGTGGTGCTCACCGAGCAGGGCGGCGAGCCGTACTGGCTGGTGGTCAACATGGGCGACTCCCGCACCTACCGCAGCGCGAACGGCGTGCTGGAGCAGGTGAGCGTGGACCACTCGGAGGTCCAGGAGCTCGTCGACGCCGGCCGGCTCACGCCGGAGCAGGCGCTGACGTACCCGCGCCGGCACGTCGTGACGCGGGCGCTCGGCGCGCCCGACGACCCCGAGCCGGACTTCTGGTTCCTGCCCGTGCACCCGGGGGACCGGATGCTCGTGTGCTCCGACGGGCTGACCGCGGAGCTGACCGACCGGCGGGTGGCCGAGGTGCTGCTCGTCGAGGCCGACCCGCAGGTCGCCGCCGAGCGGCTGGTCCGCGAGGCGCTCGTCGCGGGCGGCCGGGATAACATCACCGTCATCGTGGTGGACGCCACAGGGCTGACGGAGGCCCTGGAGAGCACGGCGCCGAGGGACGGGCGCGCCGGCCACGATGACGACGAGGACACGGTGCCCCGGCGGTCGCCGTGGAAGGGGGCCATGACGTGACCGTGCGCTACGTGATCGGCCCGGCGTACGCCGTGGTCCGAGGTGGTGCCGTGGTGGTGCTGCCGGAGAAGGTGACGCCGGAGCTGGTCGACGAGCTGTGGACCGCGCTCGCCGACGGCGGTGGGGTCGTCCCGGTGCTGGAGGTGCTCACCGGGTCGTTCGGCGCGAGCCTCGCGTCGCTGCCGCCGTTCGCGATCGCGGTCGTCGACGGGCGGCGGGTGCAGGTCGCCAGCCGCGGCGCGACGTCCGTGACGATCGACCGCGAGGGCGGGCGCGAGCACGTGTCCGGTGACGGGGTGACCACCTGGGCCGAGCGCACGTTCGACGACGTGGTGGACCTGTCCGTGCAGGTGGGCGTGGCCGAGCCGTCGCACCTGGTGGACGCCCGCGCCCTCCCGCTCGACGCGGGCGTCACCCTGGTGACGTCGGTCGGCGCGCGGCTGACGGGCGACGCCCTGCCGACGGCCCCGGTGCGGCACCCGGAGCGCGTGCGCGAGCCCTGGGAGGACGACGGGCCGAGCGAGGACGCGCCCGCCGACGCCGCGCCTGCCGACCGCGCCACGCCGTCGCCCCTCGTGCACGGCTCGGCGGTGCCGTCGCCGGCCGCCGCCCCGGTGCCGCCCCGGCCCGCCGCGTCGCCGGCCCCCGTCGCGCAGGACGCGGTGCCGGTCGCCGTGCCGGTCGCCGAGGCGACCATCGCGCCGGAGGCCACGATGGTGCCCAGCCTGACGGTCGTCCCGGACGCCGCGGACGACGCGGACGCCGACGGCGCGTCCCCCGACGACCGACCCACCGACGACGGACGCTCCGACGGCGCGACTTCGGACGACGCCGCGCCGGGGGCGGACGACACCCCCGGCGCCGCGGCCGACGACGGGCCGCCGCTGGAGGAGACCACCGGCTACGGGCACCTGTGGGGCTCGACGGTGCACTCGTCCGTCGAGGCCGCCGCTGTCCGCCCCCCGGGGGAGGACGAGGAGGAGGGGGAGCCCGACGCCGCGTCGGCGTCCGAGACGCCGTCCGCGATCGTCTCCGGCGTCCCCGTCTCCGCCGTCCCCGCGGCTCCGGCGCCCGAGGCGGCACCCGCCCCGGCGCCCGGCCCGTCGGGGCCCGTCCCCGCCGCGCCCGTGCCGGCGGCCCCGGTGCCCAGCTCGCCCGTGCCCAGCTCGCCCGTGCCCAGCGCGCCGGCGGTGCCGGCGGCCGACGACGGTCCCGGCTCCGGTGCCGACGAGATCGACGGCAGCACGGTGCTGTCCTCCGCCATCGCGGACCTGCGGGCCGCGGCGCCGGCGCCGGAGGCGCCGAGCACTCCCGAGGCACCCGTGGCCGGCGGGCCGGTGCCCCCGGGGCCGTCGTTCGCGGCCGCGCCGGTGCCGGGGCGCCCCACGATCCTGGCGCGGGCCTGCACGGCCGGGCACCCGAACCCGCCGCAGCGCGACGACTGCGCCACGTGCGGGCAGTCGCTCGTGGGGGAGGCCCGACAGGTGCCGCGGCCTCCGCTCGGCACGATGGGCGTGTCCGGCGGGCCGCGGGTCACGCTCGACCGACCGGTCGTCGTCGGGCGCAAGCCGCGCTCGCCGCGGTCCTCCGGGGACGACCTGCCGCGCCTGGTCACCGTCCCGAGCCCGCAGCAGGACATCTCCCGCTCCCACGTCGAGGTGCGCCTCGAGGGCTGGCACGTGCTGGTCAGCGACATGAGCACGACGAACGGCACCACGCTGCTGCGCTCCGGGCAGCCGCCGCTGCGGCTGCACCCGGGCGAGCCGGTCATGGTCGTCTCGCGCGACGTCGTCGACCTGGGTGACGGCGTGACGTTGACCTTCGAAGGGATCCTCTGAGTGAGCCGCAAGCGTCCACCGTCACCGCCGCCGGAGATCGAGGGGTTCGAGTACGTCTCCCTCATCGGGTCGGGCGGGTTCTCGGACGTCTTCCTCTACCAGCAGCGCCGACCGCGGCGCCGGGTGGCCGTGAAGGTCCTGCTGCACGAGTGGACCAACGAGGGGCAGCGTGAGGCCTTCGAGGCCGAGGCCGACCTGATGGCCACGCTGTCCACGCACCCGTCGATCGTCACGATGTACGAGGCCGACGTGGCCTCCGACGGGCGCCCGTTCCTCGCGATGGAGTTCTGCTCGCGGCCCAACCTGGGCGCGCGCTACCGCAGCGAGCGGCTCAGCGTGCCCGACGTGCTGCGCATCGCCGTGCAGGTCGCGGGTGCCGTGGAGACGTCGCACCGCGCCGGCATCCTGCACCGCGACATCAAGCCGGCGAACATCCTCGTCACCGAGTACGGGCACCCCGCGCTGACCGACTTCGGCATCTCGTCCACGCTGGACGACGCCGGCCGCGCGGAGGGCATGTCGATCCCGTGGTCGCCGCCGGAGTCGTTCGCGGAGCCGCCGCGCACGGGCGTGGGCACGGACGTGTGGGGCCTCGCCGCGACCACCTACTCGCTGCTGGCCTCGCGCACGCCGTTCGAGGTGCCGGGCGGGTCGAACTCCAGCGCGGACCTCGTGGCGCGCATCGAGTCGGCGCCGCTGCAGCCCACCGGCCGCAACGACGTGCCCCCGTCGCTCGAGCGCGTGCTGAGCACGGCGATGGCGAAGAACCCCGAGGCGCGGTACCCGACCGCCCTCGCGTTCGCCCGCGCCCTGCAGGCCGTGCAGACCGAGCTGTCCTTCGCCGTCACGCCGATCGACCTCCTGGACGACCGGGGCCAGGTCCGCGACGACGACGGCGGCGGTGACGCCCCGGCCGACGAGGACGAGGTCGGCACGCGGCTGCGCGAGGTCGTGTCGGTCGACCCGCGCGGCCCGGCCGCGGCGGCCGCCGCGCTCGCGACGACGGGCACCTCCGCCCCGCCGCGCCCCGCCTGGGCCGCCTCGGTCCCGGCCCCGACCTCGTCGACGGTCACCGGCACGGCGCCCACGCTGGCCGACGACCTCGGCGACACGGTGCACCGTTCGATGGCGCCCGCGGCGCCCGCGACCGTCGACGCGCCGGGCACCCCCGCCGAGGCGCCCGCCCCCCGCCGGAGCGGCGTCGTCGTCGGTCTGGTGGTGGGGCTGGCCGTCCTGGTGACCGCGCTGGTCGTGACGCTCGCCGTCGTGCTGTGGCCGGACGCCACGACCCCCGACGACGACGCCACGCCCGTCGTCACGGGGCAGGGTGACGACGTGGGCCCGCCCGACGACAACCTGGGCGGCCTGGTGCCGTCGGTCACCGACCTGAAGGGGAAGGTGAAGGGCGACAAGGTCGTCTTCACCTGGACCAACCCGGACCCGAAGGACGGCGACGCCTACGGGTGGCGCGAGGCCAAGGCCCTGGGCGAGGCTCACTACCAGGAGGTGACGGAGCCGACCGTCACCGTGCCGAAGGCGAAGTCCGGCGAGACCTGCGTCGAGGTCATCATCGTGCGCAACGGCGCGTTCTCGGTCCAGCCGCAGGGGGTGTGCGTGGGATGAGCGACCTGGCGGTGGAGTTCGCGGGGGAGTGGTTCCGGCCCGACCCGGAGGCGGTGTTCGAGATCGGCCGGGAGGGCGACCTCGAGCTGGACGACAACCCGTACCTGCACCGGCGGTTCCTGCAGCTCACCCACGCCTCGGGGTTGTGGTGGCTGGGCAACGTCGGCAACCGGCTGTCGGCCACCGTGAGCGACGCGGCGGGCGGCGTGCAGTCCTGGCTCTCGCCGGGCACGTCGCTGCCGATCGTCTTCCCGAACACGTCGATCGTCTTCACCGCCGGGCCCACCACCTACGAGCTGCTCGCGGCCCTCAACCCCGCGCCGTACGCGGAGATCCGCTCCGAGGAGCCCGAGGGCGGGGCGACGACGATCGGGATGATCCCGTTCACGGTCAGCCAGCGCCAGCTCGTGGTCTCCCTGTGCGAGCCGATGCTCAAGCGCGACGGCACCGGCCTGTCGGAGATCCCGTCGTCCGCGGAGGCCGCCGCGCGCCTCGGGTGGACCACGACGCGGTTCAACCGCAAGCTCGACAACGTGTGCGAGAAGCTCGACCGGGTGGGCGTGAAGGGACTGCGCGGCGGCTCGGGCGGGCTCGCGACCAACCGGCGCGCGCGCCTCGTCGAGTACGCGGTGGCGTCCCGGCTGGTGACGGCGGACGACCTGCCGCTGCTGGACCTGCCGGACGACGCCGATCCCCGCGACCCCGACCTGAAGGACCCCGCCCCCAAGCACACCGCCCCCAAGGACCCCGCCCCCAAGGAGACCGCGTGACCGGCGGCAAGCGGCCCGAGCCGTGGCAGATGGTCGTCGTGACGGCGATCGGGGGCGCTGCCATCGTGTTCGTCGTCGTGGTGGCCGTGGGCGTGCTGCGCGACGGCGTGGGCACCGGCGTGCCGCTCGACTTCTACCGGGCGCTGGGCCGCGAGGTCACCGACCCGGCCACCTGGCGCGCCGTCCTGTTCGGGGCGGCCGCCGGTGCGGTGGTCGCGGCGCTCGTCTACGCGGTCGCACGCCGTGGCCGGGGCGGCTGACCCCCGACCTGCCCGCCGGCCCCTCCGGCAGAACCTGACCGAACGAACCGAGGAGAGCGATGCGCGTCAAGGTGACGCTCCGGCGCCCCGACACCACGCACGACGACGTCGTCGTCACCGCGGACGCGGGCGCGACGATCGGGGAGGTCGCCTCGACGATCGCCCGCGTCGACCCGTCCGGCACGGGGGAGGTGGACCACCGGCGGCGCACGCTGGAGGCCCGCCTGCCCGGGCAGGACCGGCCCGTGCGGCTGCCGGCCGACGCCGCGCTCGGCGAGGCGTGGATCGGCTCGGGCGCGGAGGTCGCGATCGTCGACCTCGACCGCCCGGGCTTCGACTACCAGACCTCCCGCGACGTGCGCGCCACCCTGCGGTTCGCGGACGGCAGCGCGATCGACCTGCCCGAGGGCAGCTGGGTGCTGGGCCGTGCGCCGGGGTGCGACGTCGTCCTGAGCGACGCGCTCGTGTCGAAGCAGCACCTGCGCCTCGACGTCTCGGACGTCGTCGACGTCGTCGACCTGGGCTCGGCGAACGGGCTCCTGGTGGACGGCGCCCACGTGCAGCGCCTGCGCGTCGAGGGCAGCCAGCGCGTCACGGTGGGCGACACAGTGATGACGATCGAGCGGCGCAAGCCGCAGACGCTCCAGGGGGTCGCGCCGAAGGCCGGCCCCGTCCCGTTCACCCGCTCGCCGCGCGTCGAGGCGCGCTACCGGGGCTCGGAGTTCGACGCCCCGGACGTGCCGACCGAGACCGAGGAGCAGCCGTTCCCGCTGCTCGCGATGCTCGCCCCGCTGCTCATGGGCGGGTTCATGCTCGCCATGGGGCGCGGGCTGACGTCGCTGGTGTTCATCGCGCTGTCGCCGATCATGCTGGCCGGCAACTACTTCACGCGGAACAAGCGCGACAAGAAGCGCAAGGAGAAGGACGTCGCGCGCTTCGAGGAGCGGCTCGACACCCTGCGCGACGCGCTCGCGGGCGAGGAGGAGAAGGAGCGGTCGGTGCGCCTGCGGGAGGCGCCCGCCACCCAGCACGTCTTCGCGGAGTCGATGCGGCACGGGCCGATGCTGTGGACCCGCCGTCCGGAGCACTGGAGCTTCCTCAACGTGCGGTTCGGCATCGGCACGATGCCGTCGCGCAACTCCGTCAAGGAGGTGTCGCGCGGCGCGCTGATCAAGGAGTACCAGGACCGCCTGGACGCCGTCGTCGAGCGGCACGAGGACATCGCCGGCGTGCCCGTCGTGGAGAACCTGTACGACGCCGGCGCGCTCGGCTTCGCCGGCCCTCCCGCGTCCGTGGCCGGCAGCCTCAACGCGGTGCTGCTCCAGCTCACCGGCCTGCACTCGCCGGCGGAGCTGGTCGTGACCGGCATGGTCACCCCCGTGTGGACCAAGCACCTGCAGTGGCTCACGTGGATCCCGCACACGTCGTCGCCGCAGAGCCCGATCGAGGGCCACCACCTCGCCGACTCCGCGAGCGGCGCGGCGCGCCTGGTGGCCGAGCTCGAGGAGCTCGTCACCACGCGGCTGCGCGCCCAGCGCGGCGGCGCCCAGCGACGCGGTGCGATCGACGACGACGACGCCGCCCTGGAGCGCGGCGCCGAGGTCGGCGGCAGCAAGGCCGACACCGGCACGCGATCGGCGGTCCCGGCCGTGGTCGTCGTCATCTCCGACGACATCGACGTGGACCGCGCGCGCCTGGTGCAGCTCGCGGAGCAGGGCCCGGACGCGGGCGTCTACCCGCTGTGGATCTCCGCGGACACAGCCTTCCTCCCCGCGGCCTGCCGCACGTTCGTGGACCTGGGGGAGCACGGCCCGCGCGTCGGCATGGTGCGCCTCGGCCGCTGGGTGGACGACGTCGAGCTCGAGGAGATCGACGCGTCGACGGCGCTCGACTACGGCCGCCGGCTCGCGCCCGTGTTCGACGCCGGCGCGATCGTCGCCGACTCGTCCGACCTGCCCCGCTCGGTGACGATGCCGGCGCTGCTGGGGCACGACCTGTTCGAGGACCCGAACGCCGTGCTGGAGCGCTGGCGGCAGAACCTGTCGGTCTACGACCGCACGCAGGCGGTGCCGCGCAAGCGGGCCGGCTCGCTGCGCGCCATCGTCGGCTCGGCCGGCCTGGACGCCCAGCACCTCGACCTGCGCTCCCAGGGCCCGCACGCCCTGGTGGGCGGCACGACGGGTGCCGGCAAGTCGGAGTTCCTGCAGGCGTGGGTGCTCGCGATGGCGGCGGAGTACAGCCCCGACCGCGTCACGTTCCTGTTCGTGGACTACAAGGGCGGGTCGGCGTTCGCGGACTGCGTCCAGCTGCCGCACTGCGTCGGCCTCGTGACGGACCTCAGCCAGCACCTGGTGCTGCGGGCGCTCACGTCCCTGCGCGCGGAGCTGCACCACCGCGAGCACCTCTTCAACCGCAAGAAGGTCAAGGACCTCCTCGAGCTGGAGAAGCGGGGCGACCCGGAGACGCCGCCGGCGCTCGTCATCGTCATCGACGAGTTCGCGGCCCTGGTGGGCGACGTGCCGGAGTTCGTCGACGGGGTCGTCGACGTCGCCCAGCGCGGCCGCTCGCTCGGCATCCACCTGATCATGGCCACGCAGCGCCCGGCGGGCGTCATCAAGGACAACCTGCGCGCCAACACGAACCTGCGGGTCGCGCTGCGCATGGCGGACGAGTCCGACTCCAGCGACGTCGTCGACATCAAGGACGCCGCGCACATCGACCCGGCCATCCCCGGCCGAGGCGTGGTGAAGACCGGCCCCGGCCGCCTGCAGGCCTTCCAGTCCGGGTACGCGGGCGCGTGGAGCAGCCGGGCCCCGGAGCGGGCGGCGATCGAGGTCGCCGGCCTGCACTTCGGCCGCGAGGAGCGGTGGGAGGAGCCCGTCGACCCGTCGGCCGTCGGCGACGAGGACATGGACCTCGGCCCCAACGACCAGCAGCGCCTGGTCGCGCGGGTCGGCGAGGCGTTCGAGGCCGGACGCCTGCCCGCGCCCCGCCGCCCCTGGCTGGACTCGATGGCGGACGCGTACGACCTCACGCGGCTGCACCAGCGCACGGACACCGAGCTGCTGCTCGGTGTGGCCGACATCCCGGAGCAGCAGGCGCAGCGACCGGTGTACTTCGTGCCGGACGTCGACGGCCACCTGGGCGTGTACGGCACGGGCGGCGCGGGCAAGAGCACGGCGCTGCGCACCCTGGCGGCGGCCGCGGGCATCACGCCGCGCGGCGGCCCGGTGCACGTGTACGGGCTGGACTTCGCGGCGGGCGCGCTGCGCATGCTGTCGTCGCTGCCGCACGTCGGGACGATCGCGCGCGGCGACGACGTGGAGCGCGTCGTCGGCCTCATGCGGATGCTGCGCGACGAGCTGCAGCGCCGCGGCGAGGCGTTCGCCGCCGTGTCGGCGTCGAGCGTCACCGAGTACCGGCAGCTGTCCGGGCGCGCGGACGTGCCGCGCATCCTGCTGCTGGTGGACGGGTTCCCGGGCTTCCGGGACGACTTCGAGGTGGGCGCCGGCCGCGCGGAGTGGTTCGACGTCTTCCGCGACATCCTCAACGACGGCCGCGCCCTCGGCATGCACGTCGTGTTCACCGCCGACCGCTCGGGCGCGGTGCCCACGTACGTGCGCTCGATGGTGCAGCGCAACCTGCTGCTGCGCATGACCGACGACGGCTACCTGGCGTTCAACGCGCCCCGTGACGTCATCACGTCGGACTCGCCCAACGGGCGCGCGCTCCTCGACGGGCTCGAGGTCCAGGTCGCCGTCATCGGCGGCACGACCTCGGTGTCCGCGCAGGCGGCCGCGACCGAGAAGCTGGGGCAGTCGATGCTGTCGGCGGGCGTGCGCCCGGCGCCGGAGGTCAAGGTGCTTCCCACGGAGTACGGGGCGGGCGAGCTGCCCCCGCAGGTGGACGGGCAGCCGGTGCTCGGCCTCGACGGCATCACCCTCGGGCCGGTGCCGTTCGACCCCACGGGCACGATGGTCGTCGCCGGCCCGCCCGGGTCGGGGCGCAGCAACGCGCTCGTCGCGATCGCGCGGGCCGTGCTGCGTGCCAACCCGGACGCGCGGATGTACCTGTTCGCCCAGGGCCGGTCGGCGATCGCCGACAAGCTGCCGTGGACCGAGGTCGCCACCGGGGTGGAGAAGGTCAAGGCGCTCGCCACCGACCTGCTCGCCGCCGTCCAGGACGAGGACGTCGAGCCGGGGATTGTGGTGCTGATCGAGGGCATCAACGAGTACCTGCAGTCTCCGGCGGACAAGCCGATCCAGGACCTGACCAAGGCGATCCGCAGCAGCGACCACCTGCTCGTCGCCGAGGCGGAGACGGCGGGCTGGGCCGCGACGTGGCCGCTGCTGGGCGAGGTGAAGAACGGCCGGCGAGGGCTCATCCTGCAGCCCGAGAACCTCGACGGCGACACCATCCTCAAGACGTCCCTGCCGCGCTCGGGCAAGGGGGAGTTCCCCGTCGGCCGCGGCGCGTGGGTCGCGCGGGGCAAGCAGACCCGGGTCCAGCTGCCGCTGGTGCTCGACGACTGAGCGGCGCCGGACGGGTCGATGGGGAGTCCTCCCCATCGACCCGTGCCGTCGCCCTCGGCTACGGTGCTGCCCGGCGGCGGGACGAGACGCTGCGCGACGACGAGGGGGAGCGGTGGCCGGGTACGACCTGTCGATCAGCATGGCCGATCTGAAGACCTTGGCGGAGGACCTGAAGACCATCAAGGAGGAGTTCGAGGGCGCCGACGACACCTCGGAGGACGCCGCGGACGCGACCGGCCACGACGAGCTGCGCGGCAAGGTGCAGGACTTCGCCGACAAGTGGCGGATCAAGCGCGAGGAGATGACGGAGAACGTCGTCAAGCTCCAGGGCATCATCCAGCAGATCGTCGACACGTTCACCGAGGTCGACACCGAGCTGGCCAAGGCGCTCGAGGAGAAGGCGAGCGACGCGTCGAAGTACAAGGGGTACACCAGTGTCTGACACCCAGTGGCACACGCTCGACGGCAACGCGGACACCGTCAAGACCAAGGGCGAGAAGTACCAGGAGATCGCCGAGGCGATCACCCGGGCGCTCACCACGCTCGACCAGATCGTCGACGACGCGACCACGACGGCGCAGTCGATGGACGCGACGAAGTCGCTGGCGAGCGACGTGCGCGAGGACATCAAGAAGGCCACGGACCGGTACCAGGTCACCGGCGACGCGCTCGTGGCGTACGCGCCCCTCCTGTCCGCCGCCATCACCTCCTCGGAGACTGCGGCGCGTCGGATCGCCGAGCTCGAGGATGACCTGGTGCCGGCGCGGCAGCGGGCGAGCAACGCGCAGTGGGAGATGGACGGCATGCGGGGCGACGCGCCCGACACCGACGTCGACGACGCGAAGTCGGAGCTGTCGAACGCGAACGACCGGGTCACGGAGCTCGAGACCAGCCTCACCTACTGGCAGGGGCAGTGGACGTCGGCGCGCGACGACAAGAACACCGCGGCCACCACGGCCAAGGACCAGATCGACGAGGTCGTCACCGGCGACAAGGTCAACGGTCTGGAGGACAGCACCTGGGACAAGATCAAGCACGTCGCCGCGTCGCTGTACAAGGTCTTCAAGGTCATCTGCGACATCGCGGGCATCCTCGCGATCTTCCTGTCGTGGGTGCCGATCCTGGGTCAGATCCTGGTGGTCCTGGCCGCGATCGGCTCGATCCTCAGCATCCTCGAGACGATCGTGAGCTTCGCCAAGGGCGAGATCGGCTGGGGCGGGCTGCTGCTCGGCGTCGGGCTCGGCGTCGTCGGTCTCTTCGGCGGCAAGCTCGCGAGCTCGCTCGGCAAGGTCGCGAAGGCCCGGGCCGTCACGAAGGCCGCGAGCCTCACGAACTCGCAGTCGCGGCTCGCCGTCCGGCTCGCCGGCAACGCCGACGACGGGGCGCGGATGATCTCCGAGGCCCAGACCACGATGAGCAACGCGGACAACCTGCTCAGCATGAAGACGATCCTCTCGTCGCCGTTCAAGCGGTCCGACGCCATGGACAACCTGTTCCAGCTCCGCAAGGCGGGGAACCTGTCCATCGCCGAGGGGCTGAAGGGGGCGGCGAAGGAGGCCTTCGTCATGCCGTTCAAGGACCCGTTCGGCGGGACCGGCGAGCTCTTCCGCAACCCGGCGCTCTACCACAACCTCGACGGGCTGGCGGGCGCCGCGGTCACCACGAACCTCGTGAACTTCGGGGCCGCGAGCTTCAACGCGGGGCGCAGCTTCGCCGAGGCGGTGGGCGGCGACGACGGGTGGGCCCAGGTCAACTCGTCCGTCGGCCTCGCCGGACCTCTCACGGACGGTCCGTACGTGCAGCTGGCGCAGATCCCCGGCAACGTCGCATCCTGGTCCGACACGTTCGACAAGATGATCTGAGGCCTGACGCAGCGATGAGCGGACCGATCACGGAGTACGGCCTGGGGCTCGCCGAGGGGTGGCACCTGCTGCCCTACGGCGACGCGTCGGAGGGTTGGGAACGAGAGCTGGCCGGCGCGATCCTCGAGGGCGTGGAAGCGCCCGAGGGGGTGCCGGCGGCGCTCGCCGCCCAGCTGGCCGAGGTGCGCGCCGCGGTGGACGCCACCGGGGTGCGGGGCGCCCGGACGGCGGTGCTCGTGGAGTCGCCGGCGGAGCCGTTCGTGCAGGCGATGCTGACCCTCGTGGTGGGGCGCCGGGTCGGGCGCGGCACCTACGAGTCACAGCTCGCCCAGGTGGCGGAGGGCGTCGGCTCGGCGCAGGTCATGGGCACGCAGGAGATCGACGCCGTCGTGCCGGCGGGCACCGTCCACGGCGCCCACTTCCTCATCGGGCACCTGCCTCAGGACGAGGACGTCGCGGGGGTGCACCTCGAGGAGCGCGTGCACCTCGGGGTGTTCCCGGCCGACAGCCCCGACATGGTGGACGTGACGGCGATCGCGGCCGGGATCGGGATCTTCGACGACTTCCCGGCGTTCGTCGTCGGGCTGCTGGACGAGCTCGAGGTGTCGACGGGGGTGGCGGCGTGACGAAGCAGGTCCGGATGGCCGGGGGCGACCTGCGGATCATCCTGCCGGGCACCTGGACGCGGATCCCGCTGGACGAGCCGCAGCGCACGCTGGACTTCGTCAAGCGCTTCGTGAAGCGGCAGACGGGCAACGCCGACCGTCTCGCGCGGGTGCGCCGGGAGACGGTGCGGGAGCTCGTGGGCTCGGCCCGGGACGCGTCCCGGATCGGGGTGCACTCGTACTTCATGTCGCTGGAGATCCTGCCCGGGGTCCCGTTCCCCGCGGCGCTGCTGTTCCTCGACCAGGACTGGCCGGAGGCGGCGACCCCGCTGGTGGCCGAGGGCGACCTCGAGGGCGCGCTCGATGCCGCCTACGGGCCGCTGGAGACCGCGCGCGCGTCGTCGGGGCCGGTGGGGCGGCGCTTCGAGACGCTCACGCAGCGGATCGGCGAGCAGGAGATGCTGACGCTGCGGCTGGAGTACTTCGTGCCGTACCCGGACGGGTCGCGGGTGCTGCAGGCCCGCGTGAACGTGCCGAACATTCCCACGGCGGAGCCGTTCGCGGTGCTGTTCAACGAGATCATCGACTCGATCTCGTTCGCGGCCCCCGAGACGGAGGCGACGCCCGACGGGTCGGCGGTCGACACGGAGGCGCAGGACGCCCGGGCGAGCTAGATCTTGCCCTCGTCCTTGAGGCGCGCGTTCTCGGCGCGGATCGCGTCGAACTTCTCGGCGAGAGCCGCGGCGGCCTGGGGGTCCGCCTTCTCCCAGAGGCCCTCGAGCTCCTTGCGGGAGGCGCCGTCGTCGCGCGCGGCCTGCCAGGCGAGCCGGTGCACGCGAGCCTCGAGGGACGGGTCGGCGGCGAGCACGGTCGTGACCTGCTTGAGGATCTCGCCGTTCGACGGGCGCGCGGTGCCCTTGACGTCGGAGAGCGCCTTGGCGACGGTCGGGAAGCCCGCCGAGCGGGCCTGGAGCCGCGCCAGGTAGTAGCCGAGCGCGCTGGTGACCGGCGTGGCGACGAGGCCGAACGCGATGCCCCACGCGATCTTCCACTTCAGCTCCGCCGGGACGACCGCGAGCGCGACGGCGACCCCGACGACGATGCACACGCCGTACCACCAGTAGCCGAGCCGCTCGAGGGCCCGGAACCAGCCCGGTATCGGCCCGGAGAAGCGGTCGAGCGCGTTGTCCACCTGGGTCACGGCCGAGGCGGCGTCGTCCGCGCCCGGCGCGACGACGATCGGTCGCTTCGATCGTTCGCCGGTGATCAACCAGCTCGGCTGTGCCATGACTTCTCCCCGTCGGCGTCGTCGGTGCTGCCCCTGTCGGCGCCCCACCCTACGCGGGGGACCTGCCGGTAGGGTGACGCCGGTCCGGACGACGGCGGGGGAGGGCATCGAGGATGCAGGACGGCTACAGGGCGGCACCGGCCGGGTCGCAGGTCGGCGCGGGCGACGAGGCCCCGACGACGGCGGCCCTGGCGCTCCGCCCGCTGGGGTACTTCTGCCTCGCGTGGGTGTGGGTGGTGATCTGGCTCGTCACCGTGCTGATCGCGCCCGGCGCGGTGGTGTACGTGTACTTCGACGACGAGATCATCCTCGGTCAGGTGCTGTCGGACACGTCGGTGGTCGGCCTCGTGATGCTCGTCGTGGTCCTGGTGCCGATCCTCGCGGCGATCATGGGTCCGGCGGCGATGTTCTACCTGCCCACGATGACGTGGCCGCTGGCCGCGCTGTGCTTCGTGTACGCGTTCCGCGCGCTGCGGCCGTCGTACGCGGCCGAGAGGCTGTCGCACTCCACCTCCGCCCCGCGCGGGACCACCCTGGGGCCGCCGACCGTCGGCACGGTGGCGCTCTCGCTGAAGCCGAACCGCCGCAGCCGCGCCACCGACGTCCTGATGAAGTGGTACATGGCGGGCTGGTCGCTCCAGATGCCGACGTTCGTCGGCGCCCTGCCCGCCGGGGTGGGCTGGGTCCTGATGTTCGTGTGGGCGTCGCGAGACATCGCGCCGCCGGTGCGGACGGCATGCCTGGTCGGCGCGGTGGCCCTGGTGCTCGTGTCCGTCGTGCTGGTGGCGCGCGCGCTGCGCGCCGACTTCCGCCGGTGGGGGGCGGAGGGAGACCCGGAGCCCGTCCCGACGACCTCGGCCGCGCGCCCGCTCGGCTGAGCGACCGGGCCGTCGGTCAGGGGAGGAGGCCCGGCACGGCCTTCGCGCGGGCGCTCTTGCGCAGGCGGAGCGTGAAGGCCACGGACCCCGCGCCCGAGACGACGAGCGCGAGCACCAGGGAGGTGATGGCAGGCCGGCAGCGGAAGGCAGGACCCGATCCATGGGGAGGCCTCCCCATGGACCGCTGCTCGGGGCGCCCAGTATCGTCGGGACCGCACCACGGATCGGCCGCACGGGGGCCGGCCGAACCACGATCGAGCTGAGGAGCTTTCTCATGGCGAACATGAACGTCACGTACGACGAGCTGCGGTCGCAGGCGGGTCAGCTGCGCAACGGTCAGCAGCAGATGACCGACATCCTGCACAACCTGCAGACCCAGGTGAACAACCTGGTGTCGTCGGGCTTCGTGACCGACCAGGCGTCAGGCGCGTTCCAGACGTCCTACGAGGAGTTCACGACCGGTACCACGCAGGCCATCGAGGGCCTCGAGGGTATGGCGTCGTTCCTGGAGCAGGCCGCGCAGACGCTGTCCGACGCGGACTCGCAGCTGGCGCAGGGCATCCGCGGCTGACACCAGCCTCGCGGGAAGGGGCGGTCCGGGTTCTCCCGGGCCGCCCCTTCGTCGTCCGGTCGGGAGCGCAAGAGTCGGGGTGTACGCGTTCGGGCACTGGTCCCTCCCTACGGGCGACGACACCGAGCGGGGACACCGAGCGGCACCGTGTGCGGACCTGGCGCGGGATGGGGAGGCCTCCCCATCGACGACCGCTCGGGGTGCCCGCTAGGGTCGTCGACGGAACGACCGGATCGGCCGCTAGGGGGCCGGCCGAGAACCGACGAGAACGAGGAGCTTTCTCATGGCGAACATGAACGTCACGTACGACGAGCTGCGGTCGCAGGCGGGTCAGCTGCGCAACGGTCAGCAGCAGATGACCGACATCCTGCACAACCTGCAGACCCAGGTGAACAACCTGGTGTCGTCGGGCTTCGTGACCGACCAGGCGTCGGGCGCGTTCCAGACGTCCTACGAGGAGTTCACGACCGGTACCACGCAGGCCATCGAGGGCCTCGAGGGTATGGCGTCGTTCCTGGAGCAGGCCGCGCAGACGCTGTCCGACGCGGACTCGCAGCTGGCGCAGGGCATCCGCGGCTGACACCAGCCGAGGTCGAGGGGCGGTCCGGGTTCCGGGCCGCCCCTCGTCGTCTGCGGTACCGATCTCGCCGGCGCACCGCGTGGTGCGCGGCCCCGACCGACACGTCCCTGGAGGCAGGGTGGACTCCCGTTCCCGACGCAGGTGGTTCGTCACGGCGCTCGTGCTGTTCCTCGCGCTCTCGGTGGTGCGCCTCGCGATCACCGTCTCGCGCGACGGCATCGAGGGCGCCACGATCTGGATCGCGCTCCTCGTGGTGGTCGTCATCGTGGGGGTGACGCTGGCGGTGGTCGTGCGCCGGGCCGGCGCGGTCCGGGAGCACGTCGCACGCCTGCGCCCGGGTGCGGTCGTGGTCCCGGCGTTCACGACCGCGGACACGCTCGACGAGGCGCGCGCAGCCGGGGCCCGCACCAAGGGCATCTCGGGGATGGGCGGCAACCCGGTCGCCCTTGCGGTGGGCGACGGCGCCGTCGAGGTCTGGGTGGGCCGCGAGGAGGCGCCCCGCTGGGTGGTGCGCCGGGTGCCGGACGGCGTGACGCAGGCCCGCGCCGTGTACGGGTCGCGCGAGTCGGGCGCCGTGCGGGTGTCCGACCGGGCGACGTCGGTCACCGTGGTGCCGGCGTACCGGCCGCTGCGCGCGGCGGGCGGCGCGGCCGGCGCGGACCTGGCCCGGGCGGTCCAGGAGCTCACGACGGCGCCGTGACCCGCGGTCGCGTCGCGCGGCAGGTGCCCCCGGCACCAGTGCCCGACGAGCGAGACAACCTGTTCACCGGATGAGACGGTTGTGGCACCCTGGGTAACGCTGGACCCTGAAGGTGAGGTAACCCTCACCAGTTCGCAGGAGAATCCTCCTAGAATCGAACGCCACGCATCACCGATCCGGAAGGCGTACCCCGCAGTGAGCAGCATCCGACCTCTGCGCGTCGCGATCGTCGGCGCAGGCCCCGCCGGCATCTACGCGGCGGACATCCTGTCGAAGACCGACCTCGACGTGAGCATCGACCTCTTCGAACGCCTGCCCGCGCCGTTCGGCCTCGTGCGCTACGGCGTCGCCCCGGACCACCCGCGCATCAAGCAGATCATCACCGCGCTGCACCGCGTGCTCGGCCGCGGCGACGTGCGCCTGCTGGCCAACGTGGACTACGGCGTCGACCTCAAGCTCGACGACCTGCGCCAGTTCTACGACGCGGTGATCTTCTCGACGGGTGCGATCAAGGACCACGAGCTGCCGGTGCCCGGCATCGACCTCGACGGCTCCTACGGCGCGGCCGACTTCGTCTCCTGGTACGACGGGCACCCCGACGTGCCCCGCACGTGGCCGCTCGAGGCCCAGCAGGTGGCCGTCCTCGGCGCCGGCAACGTGGCGCTCGACGTCGCCCGCATCCTCGCCAAGCACGCGGACGACCTGCTGCCCACCGAGATCCCGGCCAACGTCTACGAGATCCTCAAGGCCTCGCCGGTCACGGACGTGCACGTCTTCGCGCGCCGCGGCCCGGCCCAGGTGAAGTTCTCGCCGCTGGAGCTGCGCGAGCTCGGCCACGTGCCGGACGTCGACATCGTGGTCTACCCGGAGGACTACGACTTCGACGAGGGCTCGATGGCGGCCGTCGAGTCGTCCAACCAGACCAAGCAGGTCGTCAAGACGCTCACCGACTGGACCCTGGTCGACCCGGCCACGCAGAAGGCGTCGCGCCGGCTGCACCTGCACTTCCTGCACGCGCCGGCCGAGATCCTCGGCGAGGACGGCAAGGTCACCGCGCTGCGCACCGAGCGCACCGCCCTGCAGGGCGACGGCACCGTCAAGGGCACCGGCGAGCACCACGACTGGCCCGTGCAGGCCGTCTACCGCGCCGTCGGCTACTTCGGCTCGCCGCTGCCCGAGATCCCCTTCGACGAGCTCAAGGGCGTCATCGCCAACCGCGAGGGCCGCGTCGTCGACCTCGACGGCGAGCACCTGCCCGGCGTCTACGCCACGGGCTGGATCAAGCGCGGCCCGGTCGGCCTCATCGGCCACACCAAGTCGGACGCGTCCGAGACGATCCGCCACCTCGTGGAGGACGTGACGGGCGTGGGCGACGGCGGCGACGTCGCGACCGGCGACGCCGAGGGCGGCCGCACCGCCGCCCAGGGCGACCCGCAGGCCGTGCTCGACTTCCTCGCCGACCGCGGCGTGGACGTCGTCGAGTGGGACGACTTCGTGCTCCTCGACGAGCACGAGAAGGCCCTCGGCGAGCCCCACGGGCGCGAGCGGATCAAGGTCGTGCCGCGCGAGGAGATGCTCGACATCGCCAAGGGGCGCCCCTCCTCCTGACGGGGCCGGTAGCACGACCGGCAGTGCGACCGGACGCACGACGGCCCGGGCGGGAACCGCCCGGGCCGTCGGCGCGTTCAACCCGTGGGAACCTGCCGGTACGCGTGCACCGGGCAGGGCGCACGGAAGGAGACAGCAGGACACATGGGCCACCAGCACTTCAACGGTCTCAAGACGGCGGCGCTGTTCGGCGTCATGTGGGCCGTGGTCCTCGGGCTGTGGGCGATCTTCTTCCGCGGCAGCGCCGGCATGCTCGTCGTCTTCGTGGGGATCGGCCTCGTCACGACGTTTGTCGGCTACTGGAACTCCGACAAGATCGCGATCCGCGCGATGCACGCCTACCCGGTGACGGAGCTCGAGGCGCCGGAGATGTACCGCATCGTGCGCGAGCTCTCCACGGAGGCCCGGCAGCCGATGCCGCGCCTGTACATCTCACCCACCCAGGCCCCCAACGCGTTCGCCACGGGGCGCAACCCCAAGAACGCGGCCGTCTGCTGCACCGAGGGCATCCTGCGCCTGCTCGACGAGCGCGAGCTGCGGGGCGTCCTCGGCCACGAGCTGATGCACGTGTACAACCGCGACATCCTCACGTCGTCGGTCGCGTCCGCGATGGCGGGGGTCATCACCTCGCTGGCCCAGTTCCTGCTGATCTTCGGCGGGGGCGACCGCCGGGAGGGCGGCAACCCGCTCGCCGCGCTCGCGATGGCGATCCTCGCGCCGTTCGCGGCGATGATGATCCAGATGGCGATCTCCCGCACGCGCGAATACGACGCGGACGAGGACGGCGCCAAGCTCACCGGCGACCCGATGGCCCTGGCCTCCGCGCTGCGCAAGCTCGAGTCGGGCACGGCCAAGGCCCCGCTGCCGCAGACGCGCGAGCTGCAGAACGTCTCCCACCTCATGCTCGCCAACCCGTTCCGCGGCGCGGGCATGGCGAAGATGTTCTCCACCCACCCGCCGATGGCGGACCGCATCTCCCGCCTGGAGAAGATGGCCGGCGGCACGGGCTTCGGCCCCGGCGGCATCACCCGCTACTGAGGCACGCTCGGGCGGCGGGTCCCGGCCGGTTCTGCCAGGCTGACCTGCGATGTCCCGTGACGCGGCTGCTGGGTCCGAGCGTCCGCCGGCCCCGTCGGCCGCGGACGGCGGTCACGCGCGCCTGCGGCGCTGGCAGGCGGCCACCGAGTGGCCGCTCACGGCGATCTCGCTGCTGTTCCTGGTCGCGTACGCGATCCCGATCGCACGCCCGGACGCGCCCCCGGAGGTCCGGTCCGCCTGCTCCTTCGTGCTGGCGGTGACCTGGCTGCTCTTCGTCGCGGACTACCTGGTGCGGGCCCGGCTCGCGCCGCACCCGTGGCGGTACGTCCGCCGGCACCCGCTCGAGCTGGCCGTGGTGGTGCTCCCGGTGCTGCGCCCCCTGCTCCTGGTGTCCGTGGTGGTGCGGCTCAACCGGGTCAACGCCGTGCGGCTGCGCGGCCGGGTGGTGCGGTTCGCCGCGGCGGGCACCGCGCTGCTCGTGATCGTCGGGGCCCTCACGGTGACGCAGGCCGAGCGGGGCGCGCCGGGCGCCAGCATCGTGAACCTGGGCGACGGGTTCTGGTGGGCGATGGTCACCATCACCACCGTGGGCTACGGCGACCTCACGCCCGTGACCGCGACGGGCCGGGTCATCGCGGTCTGCCTGATGGTGGGGGGCATCGCGCTGCTGGGCGTCGTGACGGCGACGCTCTCCTCCTGGCTGGTCGAGCGGGTCACGGCCGACCCTGGCGACGAGCCGGGCGAGACCCCCAGGGAGGCGCCCCTCGGCATGGTCTCCCCGGCGCAGGTCGCGCTGCTGGTCGCCGAGGTCCAGTCGCTGCGGGCGGAGATCGTGGCCGGGCGCCGGGCCGACGGGGCGGGTCAGCCCCGCGACACCCCGGAGGGCCGCGCCGACGCCGACGCCGACGCCGACGGCGACGGCGACTGAGCCGCGCCCGGGAGCACCGCCTCCAGCGCGGCGGCCACGCCGTCGTCGTCGTTGCCGGGCACGACGGCGTCCGCGCACGCGAGCACGTCCGGGTGGGCGTTGGCGACGGCGTGCCCGCGCCCCGCCCACCGCAGCATCGGCAGGTCGTTGGGCATGTCGCCGAAGGCCCACACGTCGCGGGCGTCCACCCCCAGGCGCGCGCACCAGCGGGCGAGCGCGACGTCCTTGGTCACCCCGGGCGGCAGGAGCTCGGCGAGGCCCGCCGCGCCCGAGTAGTGCAGCTCGGCCCGGTCGCCCACCACGCCCCGCACGCGCTCGAAGAAGGCCTCCTGCGCGGCGTCGTGGACGCCGCCGCGCTGGACGACGCCGAATCCCTGCGCCGCGGTCCCGGGGCGGACGGCGAGCAGCTTCGCGACGGGGTCGCCGGTCGCGCCGAGGGACTCCTCCACGGGGGCGGCGCGCAGACTGCGGTCGAGGCCGGGCTCGCCGTCGGGGAACCACGGGTCGAACGCCGGGCCGCGGACGGTCTCCACGGCCAGCCCGACGCCGGGGACGGCGTCGCGCAGCTCGGCGACGAGGTCGAGGAGCACGCCGTCGTCGAACCCGCACGAGTCGACGGCGCGGCGGCCGGCCAGGTCCCACACGGCGGCGCCGCCGAGGCAGATCACGCGCCCGTGCCCGCCCACGAGGTCGCCCAGGGCGTGCAGCCAGCGCGGCGGCCGCGCCGTGACGAAGACGACCTCCGCCCCGGCGGCCTCGGCGGCGAGCAGCGCGCGCCGGGTGCGCTCGGAGACCGTGCCGTCCGAGCGCAGCAGCGTGCCGTCGAGGTCGGTCGCGACGACCCGCGGCACCTCCCGCGCGCCCGCCGCCGCCCCGCTGGTCACCGGTAGTTGACGAACTGGAGCGCGACGTCGAGGTCGGCGCCCTTGAGGAGGGCGATGACGGCCTGCAGGTCGTCGCGGGACTTGCTGGTCACGCGCACCTCGTCGCCGGTCACCTGCGTCTTGACGGCCTTCGGGCCCTCGTCGCGGATGATCTTGGTGATCTTCTTGGCGCTCTCGCCGGCGAGGCCCTCCTTGAGCGACCCCGCGAGGCGGTACACCTTGCCGGACGACTGCGGCTCCTTGTCGCCGGTGTCGAAGGCCTTGAGCGAGACGTTCCGCTTGATCAGCTTGGTCTGGAAGACGTCGAGGGCGGCGAGCACGCGCTCGCTCGAGTTCGCCTCGATGACGATGGTGTCCTGGCCGCTCCACTCGATGGACGCGCCCACGCCCTTGAAGTCGTACCGCTGCGAGATCTCCTTGACGGCCTGGTGGAGCGCGTTGTCCACCTCCTGGCGGTCAACCTTGCTCACGATGTCGAACGACGAGTCGGCCACGACGGCTCCTTCTGTGCTGGTCGGGTGCCCGGCGCATCGGGCGGGCGGGGTCTGCCCACTACCGTAGTGCGGCGGCACGGTCGGTTCGACGTCAGGGGGAGAGAGATGAATGCACGGCAGGGGCCCGACGGCGGGACGCCCGCGGCGGCGGGTGGGGTCGACCCGGAGGCACGGACCCGGCGGTTCGCCGTGGTGTCCCGGTGGGTGGTCCTGGTGGCGTGCTGGGTCCTGGTGGGGCTGGGGGTGCTCTTCATCGTGGGCGACGCGGCGCCCGTCGGCGTCGCGCTGATCGTCGTCGCGGCGCTGCTCGTCCTCGCGCGCGGCGCGTGGACGGTCGTGCGCGGGGCCAGGGCCGCCCGGGCGGCGCAGGCGCCGGCGGCGGTGCCCGATGCGCCCGTCCTCGCGCCCGGGACGGCGTCCCCGGTCGACCGGGTGGTCGCCGACCTCGTCGGGATGAACGACGAGGCGCTGCCGTACCTCATCGCGGCGACGCCGTCGCCCGAGGGCGTGCAGGTCGAGGTCCGCTGGAAGTCCGAGGAGCTGCGCTGGGCGGCGCTCTTCGTGCGCGGGAAGGTCGCGTACGCGTGGCGCATGGAGCTGACGCTCGACCCGGCGACCTCGCACTACCGGTTCGTCGAGTACTCCGGGTCGTCGTCGACCCGCGCGGCCGTGGGCCCCACCGGGGTGTTCGCGCGCGCGGACTGGACGTGGCGGCGGGGCAAGACGGCGATGCAGCGGAGGGCGACGTACGTGGAGGGCCCGGACGGCGCGGTGGTCGTCTCGGGCAGCGGCGGCTCCCGGTCCTCGTGGGAGGGCTCGACGCAGATCGCGCCCGGGGACGCGAAGCGGCCGGTCTTCGCCGTGCTGCGCCAGCACGGCTGGCGGCCGCGGCACGACTGGTTCGGCGCCCGCGCCTTCGAGAGCTAGGCGCAGGCTAGGCGCGCGGCCCGGGGCGCGCCGCCGCGAGGCGGGAGACCCGGGCCTGCCGGCTGCCGTCGACGGTGAGGATCACCAGCGCCACCCACACGAGCGCGAACCCGGCCCAGCGGGTAGGCGGCATGTGCTCGCCGAAGACGAGCAGGCCGAGCAGGAACTGCAGCACGGGCGTGAGGTACTGCAGCATCCCCACCACCGACAGCGGCAGCCGGCGCGCGGCGGCCGAGAAGAGCAGCAGCGGCAGGCCGGTGACGACGCCGCAGGCCGCGAGCAGCAGCGCGTGCCCGGCGCCCTCGGTGGTGAAGGTGCCGGCCCCGGTGGCGCCCAGCCAGCCGAGGTAAGCGAGCGCGAACGGCGTCGCGACCGCGGTCTCGGCGGCGAGGCCGGGCAGGGCCCCGACGCCGCGACCCACCCGGTTCTTCACGAGCGAATAGAGCCCGAAAGCGCCCGCGAGCACCAGGGCGATCCAGGGCAGTCCGCCCACCCCGGTGGAGATCACGACCACGGCCGCCAGGCCGAACCCCAGGGCCACCCACTGCGCGACGCGCAGCCGCTCGCGCAGCACGAGGACGCCGAGCAGCACGGTGAGCAGGGGGTTGATGAAGTACCCGAGGGCGGCGTCGAGCACGTGGTCGGTGAGCACCGCGTACACGTAGGTGGTCCAGTTGACGACGATGAGCAGGGACGCGACGGCGAGCGCGCCCATGGTGCGCCCGCTGCGCAGGACGGCGACGAACGACCCGAACGTCCGCGTCACCAGCAGCAGCACGACGCAGAACACGAGGCTCCACACCACACGGTGCGCGATGATCTCCACCGGGCCGGCCGGCTCCAGGAGCGGGAAGAAGAGGGGCATGGCGCCCCACAGCACGAAGGCCGAGAGCCCGAGGGGCAGTCCCCACCGGTCGGGGGAGGAGGGGGTCGTCACCGGCTCACCGTAGCCGGGCGGCGACCGGGTGACGCGGGCCACCGGTGGACGATTTCCGCCCAGGCGCTCCGGGGCGTTATGGTTCTACCCGCGAGCTCGTCCGCGAGCCCGCACGGCAGGTTGCCCGAGCGGCCAAAGGGATCTGACTGTAAATCAGACGGCTCAGCCTTCGGGGGTTCGAATCCCTCACCTGCCACCTCGACGGACGGGGCATCACCCCTGGGTGGTGCCCCGTCCGACGTCCGGAGAAGGTCCTCGCGACCCCGGTGCACGGTGTGATCGAGCGGGCATCCCGCGGATTTCGCCAGGTGCCGCGAGCCGTGTAGAGTCTTCTCCGCTGCCCCGATAGCTCAGTCGGCAGAGCGTCTCCATGGTAAGGAGAAGGTCAAGGGTTCGATTCCCTTTCGGGGCTCTGTGACAAAGGCGCGGGGCCGCCCCTGGAAACGGGCGGCGGTCTCGCGTTCAGTCACGTGCGGCGGGGTAGCTCAGCTGGTCAGAGCGCACGACTCATAATCGTGAGGTCGCGGGTTCGAGCCCCGCCCTCGCTACCGCCACTCCTACGGTTCGACGGCCGGCGTCGGACCGGCCTGTTCCTTGACGCACGTTGCGCCTTCCGGGGGCGCGAGAGGTGACACACCATGGCTGCTAAGAGCGCGGACGTCCGCCCGAAGATCACGCTGGCCTGCGTGGACTGCAAGGAGCGGAACTACATCACGAAGAAGAACCGCCGCAACGACCCCGACCGTCTCGAGCTGGCGAAGTTCTGCCCGCGCTGCGGCAAGCACACCTCGCACCGCGAGACCCGCTGACGCCTCGGTCGACACGACCCCGCACCGACGTGGCGAACCCCGACTTCGCTGGCCGCGAGTACCCGGCCACCGCCCCCTACAGCGTGGGGCGCGAGAAGCTCCGTGAGTTCGCGTCCGCCGTCGGTGCCCTGGACCCCGCGCACCACGACATCGTGGCGGCGCGGGGTCTCGGCTATCCGGACCTCGTCGCGCCTCCTACGTTCGCGGTCGTCGTCGCCCAGCGGGCGGAGTCGCAGTACGTGCAGGACCCGGACGCCGACATCGACTTCTCGCGCGTGGTGCACGCCGACGAGAAGTTCGTGCACCGCCGGCCGATCGTCGCCGGCGACGAGCTGGTCACCGTGCTGCACGTGGACTCCGTGACGGAGCGGGCCGGCATCGCGATGGTCACCACCCGCTGCGAGATCTTCGCGACGTCCGGGGCCGACGCCGCCGCGCGCGAGCACGTCGCCACGGTCACCTCCAGCCTCGTGATCCGCGGGGAGGACTCCTGATGGCCCGCCCCGCCCTCGCCGAGCTGTCTGTCGGCGACGTCGTCGCCACCGCCGCGATCGAGCTGGACCGCGCCCGCCTGGTCCGGTACGCCGGCGCCAGCGGCGACTTCAACCCCATCCACTGGGACGAGTCCTTCGCGACCCGCGTCGGTCTCCCGGGCGTCATCGCCCACGGGATGCTCACCATGGGATCCGTCGTCGGCGTCGTCACCGCGTGGGCGGGGGACCCGGGCGCCGTCGTCGCCTACCAGACGCGCTTCACCAAGCCGGTCCCGGTACCCGCGAGCGGCGTCGCCGTCGTCGAGGTCTCCGCCACCGTCGGCGCGATCGACGCCGAGGCCGGCACGGTCCGCGTCGACCTCACGGTGACCCACGAGGGCGCCAAGGTGCTGGGCCGGTCGCAGGCGACCGTCCGCCTCTCCTGACCGGAACTCTCTCCCTCCGCACCGTTCGTCGCGGGCGTCGTGGCACGTCGCGCGTCCGCAGGACGAGATTTTTTACGCCTATCACTTCTCATGAAACGTGATTTCACGGTTCGATGACGTGGTGCGCCCTGAGCGCACTCCGTCCTCGAGAGGAGCACTCCCCGTGAGATCCGTACGACGACGCACCACCGGGCTGGCCGCCGTCGGCCTGCTCGTTCCCCTGATCACCGCCCCCGCGCTCGCCGCGGGGGCCGGACCCTCCACCGCCCCGACCTCCGACGTGAGCTGCGACGCGGTCGTCGCGGCGCCGGACCGGGAGTCGGCGTTCGCGGCCGCGAGCGACGCCACCGGGGTCCCTGCCGACCTGCTCAAGGCCGTCTCCTACATGGAGTCCCGCTGGGACCAGCACGCCGGCGCGCCCAGCGCGGACGGCGGCTACGGCCTGTTCAACCTGCTCGACCACGCCGCCGAGGCGCCCGACGGGGCCGGCAAGGACGCCACCCCCCGCACCGCCGTCAGCGAGCTCGACCGCGCCGCCGCCCTGACCGGGCTGTCGGTCGCGGAGCTGAAGTCCGACGCCGGAGCCAACACCTGCGGCGCCGCGGCCCTCCTCGCCTCCTACCAGGCGGCGGCCGGCCAGGGCACCGGCGGCTCCCTCGCCACCTGGGAGACCGCGGTCGCGCGGATGGGCGACGCGGCGACGTTCGCCGACCGGGTGTACGCCACGCTCCGCCAGGGCGAGGCCCGCACCACCGACGACGGCGGGCGCGTCGTCCTCGCGGCCCAGCCGGCCGCCGTCCTGCCCGAGGCGACGACGGCCGCGGCGGGCGACCCCGCCGCCGACTGCCCCGCCGACCTGGGGTGCGACTGGGTCCCCGCGCCGTACGAGAAGGGCAGCGCCGACCTTCCCGACGACACGGGGAACTACGGCAACCACGACCAGGCCGACCGCACGGGAGAGGGCGGGCCGTCGATCGACTACATCGTCATCCACGACACCGAGGGCGGGTACGCCGGGACGCTGAACATGGTCCAGGACCCCAACTACCTCGCGTGGAACTACACGGTGCGTTCGTCCGACGGGCACACCGCCAACCACCTCCAGCCCGACGACGTCGGCTGGCACGCGGGCAACTGGTACATGAACATGCACTCGATCGGCATCGAGCACGAGGGCTGGGCCGGGACGTCGGGCTGGTTCACCGAGGCGATGTACCAGTCGTCCGCGGAGCTCGTGCGCTACCTCGGCGAGAGGTACGACGTGCCACTGGACCGGGCTCACGTCATCGGGCACGACCAGATCCCCGGCATCCTGCCCGGGTACACCAAGAGCGTGCACTGGGACCCGGGCCCCTACTGGGACTGGGAGCACTACTTCGAGCTCCTGGGCGCGCCGATCGGCGGCGGCCTGACGCCGACGACGGACGTCGCGCCCGGCGACGTCGTCGAGGTGGTCGCCGGGTACGACGACAACGCCAACCCGATCACCGGCTGCCAGCAGGCGTCGCCGGGCTCGGGCGACTGCGTCGCCGGCGCGGGCACCAACTTCGCCGTCGCGTACCAGCAGCCCTCGCTCGACGCCGCGTACGCCAAGGACCCGGGCTGGAAGCCGAACGGCGCGGCCGGCACCACGTACGCCAGCGACGTCAGCGCGCGCGTGACCTCGGGCCACAAGCTCGTCGTCGCGCAGGTGCAGGGCGAGTGGCTCGGCGTGTGGTGGGCCGGCTCGCTGGTGTGGCTCCACAACCCGGCCGACCGGCCGGTCGTCGTGCCGAGCACGGGCAAGACGGTGACGGTGAGCGGGGACACCGCGGCCGCGATCTACGGCCGCGCGTACCCCGAGGAGGCCGCGTACGCGCCCTACCCGGGCATCGGGCTGCAGTCCGTCACGCCGATCGAGTACACGATCGGGACCGACCAGAGCTACGTGGTGTCCGACGACTCCGTGTCGACGGACTACTACTACGCCACGTCGTTCGACGGCTCCGTGCCCGACGACCGCACCGACGTGCGCGGCGCGGACGCGTACTACCAGCTCTGGTACGCCCATCGGCAGGTGTTCACCCGCGCCGCCGACGTCGTCCTCCACGACCCCGTGGTGACCGATGTCGAGGGCCCGGCGATCTCCGGCAGGCCGGAGATCGGGAAGGTGCTCACCGTCGACGCGGGCGAGTACCTGCCCGGGTCGGACACCGAGGTCGCCGTGCAGTGGCTGCGCGACGGCGTCGCGGTGCCCGGCGCGACCGGTGCGCGCTACCACCTCACCGGCAGCGACCGGGGCGCGGACGTGGCGGTCCGGGTGACCGTCTCCGCGCCGGGGTACACGGCGGCGACGTTCACCTCCGACGCCGTCGGCCCGGTGCGCCCGCACTGACGAACGAAGCTGCCGAGGTAGTCCCGATCGGGACTACCTCGGCAGCTTTCGGACTACCTCGGCGGGATCGGGACTACCTCACCAGTTGGCGGTGGCGCCCGGGACGTTCGCGGGCAGCTTCACGTCGTGCGGGTGGATGACGTACGCGATGCCGTCGGTGGAGGTCTGCCACACGCGCTCGAAGTTCTCGCGGGTGTAGACGTTCCGCACGTCGGCGTCGGTCGCCTTGTTGGGGTCGTTGATGACCGGGTCGCCGTCGGCGGTGAAGCCGACGATCGTCACCAGGTGGCCGTCGGTGCCGTAGCCGGCCTCGGGCATCTCCTCCTTGGCGAAGTTGATCGACACGACCAGCGGGATACCCGCGTCGATGAACCGCTCCGCCTCGGCGAGGGAGCGCAGCCGCGTCACGAACGTCTCCAGGCCGTACTCGTGCGCGTACGCGGTGTTGAACGGCCAGTTGCCGGCGCCCTCGTACGTGTAGTCCCACGCGTTGATGGCGGCGTGGGCCACCTGCGGGTCGCCGTTCGGGGCGACGATGCCCTCGAGCCGGTCGGCCGGCACCTGGTACTTCGTGCCGTAGGAGTACTGGATCATCGTGGTCGACGTGGGCGAGCACCACACCTGGCCGCCGCCCCCGAACTCGGGGTACTCGCCGATGTGGATCAGCTGCGAGTAGCCGGGCACGTCGAGCTCGACCGCCCGGCCGAGCGTGAAGTCGCTGGTGCCGGTGTACGCGGAGTCGGGCAGGTACTCGTTGGTCATCGTCGTCACGCCCGACAGCCGGGGGGTCGCCGTCGACCCGGCCGGCCGGTAGAGCGTGACGCGGGTCTGGAAGGCCTCGGGCTCGTGGCCCGTGCGCGCGACGAACGTGTCGGTGTACAGGGCGGCGTCGGCGTCGTTCTGCCCGTCGAGCGACGTGCGGTGGATGTCGCCCACCGAGCCGTCCGCCGGGGCGAAGTCGGCGCCCGACGTCCAGCGCCCCATGACGAACCACTTGGTCCACGCGCCGTCGGCCTTGCGGCCCCGGAACTCGATCTCCACCCACGTGCCCGTCGGGGTCGTGGCGTTCCACGAGGTCAGGGACTCGTCGACGGCGTACCCCGTCTCCACGACCGGCGACGTCCACGTCCCCGACTCGTAGTCGACCGCGCTGCCGTCGCCGAACGGGTCGGTGTACGCCGTGGTCGGGCCGCCGGCGTCCCGCACGCCGAGCGTGCCGTGCGCCCCGGGGCGCAGGTTCTCCCACTCGCCCTGCCGCAGGTCGGCGACGCCCTGCCAGTGGGTGGTGGTGATCTTGTGCCCCGCCGTCGCGGGGTCGTCGGGCGGCGCGGCGCCGGCGGCCCCCGCCGCCGGCGCGATCACCGCCCCCGCTGCCAGTGCCGCCGTGGTCGCTCTCATCCAGCTCCTCCGCACCATGCCTGTCACGGGTCCCTCCCCAGGGACGGGGGCGTGGAACGGTCCCCACCGCCCGTTGGCAAAGACTTTCCCAGAAAGTGTGGCGTGTGTCACGACCTTGCGAGCGGGAGGGGCGGGCGTCGTCGCCCGAGGCCGGGGGGAGGAGGGTTCAGGCGGAGAGCTCGGCCGGCAGGTCGTCGTCGTGCCGCACCGCGAGCGACGTGACGGCCCGGGTGAGGCACACGTACAGGCGGCGCAGCCCCGACTCGCGGTCGGCCTCCCCGGCGACGATCCCCGCCGGGTCGTCGAGCACGACGTGGTCGAACTCCAGCCCCTTGGCCAGGGAGGCCGGGACGAGGTCGAGGCGCGCGTCGAACTCGGTGGCCTGGTCGTCGACGGCGTCCGCGGCGTTCGGCGCGTCGGGGTCGCCGGCAGGGGCGCGCGCGGTCCCGTCCTCCTCGCCGACGACGGCGAACTCGAGCCCCGCGGCCACGAGCCGGCGGCGGGCGGCGGCCACCCCGGCGTCGGGCACGATCAGCCCGACCGAGCCGTCGCGCGCGAGGGCGGCCCGCACCAGATCCTCGGCCGGCGCGGTGGTGAGCAGGAGCTCGCCGCGGGCCCGCCGCACGGCCACGGGCGGCGCGAGCTCGGGCGCGATCGTCGGCAGCAGGCGCGCCGCGTACTCGATGACGTCGCCGGGCACGCGGAAGCCCGCGGTGAGCTGCTCGACGTGCCCGTCGGGCTTGCCCAGGTGGTCCAGCGCGTCGGCCCAGGAGCGCACGGCCCACGGCGTGGTCGCCTGGGCGAGGTCGCCCAGCACCGTGAGCGACCCGGTGCGTGCCCGGCGGCCGAGGGCGCGCAGCATCATGGGCGACAGGTCCTGGGCCTCGTCGACGACGACGTGCGCCACCGAGGGCGCCCGCTCCAGCAGGTCGGCGAGCTCGTCGAGCAGCACGAGGTCGGCGAGGGTCCACCGGGCGGCCCCCGCGCTCCGCGGCGGCGCGGCCCAGGTGAGCGTGTGCTGCTCGGCCGGGGTGAGGACGCCGTCGGACGTCTCGGCGAGGAACTCCGGGTCGGCCAGGAGGCGGTGCAGCAGCCGGGCGGGGGTGAGCGCCGGCCACAGCGCCGCGGCGTAGTCCTTGACCGGCTTGGTCCGCGCGAGGGCGTCCCACGCCCGCTCGTCGAGCGCGTCGCCGGCCGCCTCGATCTGCTGCAGGATCCGGTGCGCCAGCGCGTACCGGAGCTGCTCGCGGCCGGCGTCGTAGCGCAGGTCGCGGCCCACGACGTGCGCGACGGCGTCGCGGGCCTCGTGCGCCGGCACGCGCCAGCGCCGGGAGCCGCGCGGCAGGACGAGCGCCTCGGTGGGCTCGCCCAGGTGCGACCAGACGGCGCGGCGCAGCACCTGCGCCATCCGGGCGTCGCCCTTGAGGCGGGCGACCTCGGCCGGCTCCGTGCCGCGCAGGCGGCCGTGCGCCGCGACCACCTCCTCGACGGTCGTCTGCGTGGCGTCGACCTCGCCGAGGGCGGGCAGCACGTCCCGGATGTAGCGCAGGAAGCTCGAGTTGGGCCCGACGACGGTCATGCCCCGCCGCGTGACCTGCTCCCGGTGCGCGTACAGCAGGTAGGCCGCGCGGTGCAGGCCCACGGCCGTCTTCCCCGTGCCGGGCGCGCCCTGCACGACGACCGTCCGGCCCAGGTCGCTGCGCACGATGACGTCCTGCTCGGGCTGGATCGTCGCCACGATGTCCCGCATCGGGCCGGTGCGCGGGCGCTCGATCTCCTGTTCGAGGATCTCCGAGTGCGCGGCCTCGGTCGCGGCCGGGCCGGACAGGACCTCGTCCTCGAACCCCGTGAGGGCGCCGCGCGCGAAGCCGTACCGGCGCCGGGTCGTCACTCCCATCGGGTCCTCCCGGGTGGCGCGGTAGAACGCCGAGCTCACCGGGGCGCGCCAGTCCACGACCAGGGGGTCGCCGGCCGTGTCGGACACGTGCCGGCGGCCGACGTGGAAGACCTCGCCGCCGGACGGCTCGTCGTGGTCCAGCCGGCCGAAGAAGAGGGGTACGTGGGGGTCGTCCGCGAGCTGCGCCAGGCGCCGGGCCAGCGTGTGCTCCAGCGCCTCGGCGCTGATCCGGTCGCCGGCGTGGGCAGTGAGTCCCGCGGTGCGCTCGCGCATCCGGGCGAGCTCCTGGCGAGCCCGTTCCAGGTGGGCCCGTTCCCGGTCGAGCTCGGCGGGGGACACGGCGGGCACGGCTGACCTCCAGGTCGACGGGCGGGGGGAGCCGCAGGACATTACCCGGTCGCGGCGGCGGCGGGCAACGCGCGATCCCGACCTGGGGGGCGGGGCGGGGGGGCGGATGTGATCTGCGTCCCAGCGGTGGGCATCCGGGCCTCGACGCCCTAAGTTAGGCCAGGCTGACCTTACTTCGACCCCTTCGAGGAGACCCGTGACGAAGTCCTCCGCCCTGCTGGGAGCCGCGACCGCGGCCGACTACGCCGGCGCGCTGCACGCCGTCGTGGACGACGTGGCCGCCCGCGTCGCCGCCGCCGAGCAGCCGTTCTGCGGCGCGAGCCGGCGCGAGCTGCAGGCCCTCGTCGACGAGGTCGACCTCGACGGCCCGCCGGTCGGGACCCCCGACGCGCTGCGCGAGACCGCCGAGCTCTACGCGTCCCACGCCGTCTGGTTCCACCACCCGGGCTACGCCGCGCACCTCAACTGCCCGGTGGCGCTCCCCGCCGTCGGCGCGGAGGCGATGCTCGCGGCGGTCAACACGTCGGTCGACACCTACGACCAGTCGACCGTGGCGACGCTCATGGAGCAGCGGCTGATCTCCTGGACGGCGGAGCGCGTCGGGTTCGCGGCCGGCGACGGGGTCTTCACGTCCGGCGGCACGCAGTCCAACCTGCAGGCGCTGCACCTGGCCCGCGAGCGCGCCCTGACCGACGCGGCGGGCGCCCGGCTCGGCGGCGCCGCGCGCCGCGAGCGGCTCGGGCGCCTGCGCGTGCTCGCGACGGCGTCCGGCCACTTCAGCGTGGCGCGCTCCGCGCAGCTGCTCGGCCTGGACGACGACGCGGTTGTCGCGGTCCCGACGGACGCCGGCGGCCGCATGGACCCGGGGGCGCTCGCCCGCGCGCTGGTCGACGTCGGGCGGGCCGGCGACGTCGTCATGGCCGTCGTCGTGACGGCGGGCACCACCGACCGTGGCTGCATCGACCCCCTGGAGCCGGTCGCCGACCTGTGCGACGCCGTCGGGGCCTGGCTGCACGTGGACGCCGCGTACGGCGGCGGGCTGCTGCTGTCGCCGCGCCGCCGCCACCTGCTGGACGGCGTCGAGCGGGCCCGCAGCGTCACCGTGGACTTCCACAAGACGTTCTTCCAGCCGGTGTCCTCCAGCGCGTTGCTGGTGCGCGACCCTGCCGACCTGGCCCGCGTGACGTGGCACGCCGACTACCTCAACCCGGCCGAGGAGTCGGGCGAGCCCAACCCCGACCTCAACCTCGTCGACAAGTCCCTGCAGACCACGCGGCGGTTCGACGCCCTCAAGCTGTGGGCCACGCTGCGCGCCCTCGGAGCCGACGGTGTGGGGGCGATGGTCGACGCCGTGTGCGACCTCGCGGCGGCCGTGCACGCCGACCTGGCGACCGACCCCGAGCTGCGGCTCCTGGCCCCGACCGACCTGTCGACCGTGCTGTTCCGGTTCCAGCCGGACGGCGTCGACGACGCCCGGGCCGACGCCCTCGTGCCCCGCGTGCGCCGCGTGCTCTTCGACTCGGGCCGCGCACTGGTGGCCAAGACCGTGATCGACGGGCGCCCCTGCCTCAAGCTCACCCTCCTCAACCCGGACGCCACGCTCGGCGACGTCCGCGGCGTGCTCGACCTGGTGCGCTCCACGGCGCACGGGCTGCTCGCGGGCCAGGAGCTGCTCGAGCTCGGCTCCCCGCCCTGCCGCGCGGTGCACCCGCGGCTCGAGCGCACCGCCGTCCCGACCGACAGCCCGACCGACCCCGCCCTCGAGGGAGCCACCCGATGACCCGCACCCACGACCTCCTCGGCATCGGCATCGGGCCGTTCAACCTCGGCCTCGCGGCGCTCGCCGACCCGCTGGACGACGTCGACGCCGTCTTCCTCGACCAGCGCGACGGATTCAGCTGGCACCCGGGCATGATGCTCGAGGGCGCCACCATCCAGGTGCCGTTCCTGGCCGACCTGGTGACGATGGCCGACCCGACGTCGCCGTACTCGTTCCTCGCGTTCCTCAAGGCGACGGGCCGGCTCTACCCCTTCTACATCCGCGAGTCGTTCTACCCGCTGCGCGCCGAGTACGACCAGTACTGCCGGTGGGTGGCCGACCGGCTCACCACGTTGCGCTGGGGGCGCGAGGTCGTGGCGGTGGAGCGCGACGACGAGACCGGCGACCTGGTGGTCTCCGCCCGCCTCGCCGCCGGCCCGGGCCAGGCACCCCGCACCGAGACGTACCGGGCGCGCCACGTCGTCCTCGGGGTGGGCACGACGCCGCAGCTGCCCGGGCCGCTCGCGGGCCTGGCCGCGGAGGCGGCACGGCACCCGGGCGCCGGTCCCGTCGTGCACACCGCCGACTACCTGCCGCACCGCGACGCCCTCGCGGCGAGCGGCGCGGTGACCGTCGTGGGCTCGGGGCAGTCGGCCGCCGAGGTGTACCGCGATCTGCTCGAGGACGCGTCGGCGCAGACCCACCGCGTGGACTGGGTGACGCGCTCGCCGCGGTTCTTCCCGATGGAGTACACCAAGCTCACGCTCGAGATGACGTCGCCGGAGTACACCGACCACTACCGGGCGCTGCCCACCGAGCTGCGGGAGATCCTCGGCCGGGAGCAGCGCGCGCTGTACAAGGGCATCAGCGGCGACCTGGTCGACGAGATCTACGACACCCTCTACCGCAAGTCCGCCCTCGGGCGGGAGCTGCCGACCACGCTGCTGTCCGACACGGAGGTCGTCGCGGCACGCTTCGATCCAGGCGACGGCGCGGACGGTGCCCGCGGGGAAGGGGAGTACGTGCTGACGCTGCGGCACGGCCAGCTCGGCACGACGGCGGAGCACCGCACCCGGGCGGTCGTCGCCGCCACCGGGTACGGCTCCGGGGTGCCGGGATTCGTGGCGCCGGGGCTCCTCGACCTCGACGAGCTGGGTCGCGTGGACGTCGCGCGCGACTACACCGCCGGCGCCGGCGGGCGGCTGCACGTGGGCGGCACCGAGGCGCACACCCACGGCGTCACCGCCCCGGACCTGGGCTTCGCGGCCTGGCGCAACTCCGTCATCCTGGCGCAGGTCACCGGCCGGGAGCCGTACCCCGTCGAGAGTCGCATCGCCTTTCAGACCTTCGGCCTGCCCGGGGACGAGGGCGGCGACGCCGCTCCCGCGACGACGTCCGTCGCGGCGCCGACGTCCGCGCAGGGGGTGGCGCGATGACCGCCACGACCGCGACCGTCCCGACCGAGCGCCCCGCGACCGCGCGCGTGTCCCCGGACGCCGTCGCGCTGGAGCCCGTGGACCCGGCGCGCGACGCCGCGACCGTGCACGCCTGGCTGGGCCACCCGGCGTCCGCGTTCTGGCAGATGGGGCACCTCGCCGTCGCGGACGTCCGCGACTATCTCGCCGACGTCGCCGACCACCCGGACCAGGGCGGCTGGCTCGGCCGCGTCGACGGCGTGCCCGCGTTCTACGCCGAGACCTACGACCCGGCCCGCGTGCTCCTCGTGGGCGTGCACGACGCCGAGCCCGGCGACGTCGGCATGCACCTGCTCGTGGCGCCGCCCCCGGCCGACCCGGCCGAGCGTGTCCCGGGGCTCACCGACGCCGTGATGGCCGCCGTCGTGCGCTTCTGCCTGGCGCGCGACCGCCTCGGCGGCGCGCGCGTCGTCGTCGAGCCGGACGTCCGCCACCGCGCGATCGCCGCGAAGAACGCCGCCGCGGGGTTCCGCGTGCTGCGCGAGGTCGAGGTCGTCGACGACGGGCACACCAAGCGCGCGGCGCTGAGCGTCTGCACGCGAGCGGACTTCGCGGTCTCCCCGCTCGGGGCCCTCGCCGGCCTCGGCGAGGACGGCGACACGCTCCTCGCGCCGCACCTGCGGCCGGACCTGGCGCAGCACGCGCACCGGCACCTCGCCGCCAAGGCGCTCGCCGAGCTCGCGCACGAGCGCCTCTTCCGCCCCGAGCGTTGTGAACGGGGGGGTGGGGCCGGGTGGGCGCCCCCACCACGCCCAAAACCCCCCCCCCAAACCGGACC
>NZ_JBHWYY010000022.1:0-27014 GCF_042728595.1 Isoptericola sp. NPDC060185
GGGCCGGGCGACGTGACCGCGATCGAGGACATCCGCGCCGGGGACAAAGTCTACGCCCACAACCTCGCCACCGGGGCCGACGAGCTGCAGCTCGTGATGGAGACCTTCGTCCGCACCACCACCACCCTCTACCACCTGACCATCGCCGGACACGTCGTCACCACCACCGACGAGCACCCCTTCATGGTCCGGAACATGGGCTGGATCCTCGCCCGCGACCTCCAGCCCGGCGACATCCTCGTCACCCCCGACACCGGCGACCCCGACGAGAACGGCACGGGCACCGTCACCCTCGACCGGATCGACATCGAGCACCGGCCCGAGGACGACGCGGTCACGGTCTACAACATCCACGTCGAGACCCACCACAACTACTACGTCCTCGCCGGCGACCTGCCCGTCCTCGTCCACAACGCGGGCGGGCACGGCGCCGCAAGCCGGGTGACCGTCCGACAAGTGAAGCAAGCGCTCGGCCGGGCTGGCATGAGTGTCCGGAAGTACGACATCGTCCATGTCCCCAAGATCGACGACTTGGGCGGCTTGATCTACGGCCGGTCCCCGTTCACCGCCGGCAAGGTGTTGACAGGTCCACGCGGCCGGCCGCTCATCGAAATCACCGACATCGGCCTCAGCCCCGCGAATGGGAGGACGGCAATGGAGAACGCGGTCGCAACGGTCCAGCACGAGATCTTTCACCACCGTGCGGCGCTCGCAAGCAGCGGACAGCACCTGGGCACCGAGGCGGCGGCCGAGGCCTACGCCGATGCAATGCTCGACCTGTTCAGGTCACGGATCGGCTGAGGAGCAGAGCGATGAAATCGCTGACCAGCGACGAGACAGCACAGATCTCTGCTGCTTTCGCTGCCCACGGCATCGGGCAGCACCCGGTCACACCGTTCCCTCGCGTCGTCTGCCCGGTCTGCAACGCCGGCGTGGTGCTGCGATACCGCTACCTGCGTCCGCGCGGGGACTCAGGCAATGCTCTGCATGGCTACGTCTGGTGCTCGGCCTGCCTGCGGTACACGGGCTTTGTCGGGGCAGTCCCTGACTGGTGGGGCCAGGTGGACCCGATCTCCGCCGCGGATCACGACGCATACGACCAGGACGGCGTCGACGGGCTCGAACGGATGCTGCGGCGTGCAGCCACGCTCGAGGGCGCGATCTCATGACCGGCCGCCGCCGTCGATGACTCGATGATCGACATCACGCAACTGCTCCGCACGGCGATGGAGAAGAAGGCGGACTGGTCAGCGCATCAGGCCGCGGAGCTTGCCCTCGCGCTGGCGGCGGACGACCGCTCATCGGTGGACTGGGACGACGGTGCCGGCGAGGACTGGATGAGCGTGATCATCGCGAACGAGCGGATCGCGATCTTCTCGGTGTCGCTACCCCTGGCATTCCTGCTGGAGGCGGGAGCGCCGCAGGACGTCGCCACGTCCGCCGCCGTCGTACGGATCCTGCCTTCGACGAGGAATGCCTCTCGTGCGATCCGGACATCTATTCCGAGGCTTTCCGCTACGCCACCGGCGACCTCCCGTTCGAGGCGTTCTCCGCCTGGGATCTCTAGTACGACACGATCTAGGGAACACGGGACCGAGAGGCGCCGCCACCGCCGACCCGCGACCGAGGAGTTCTGTGGAACAACTTCGCTATCTCGCCCGCACTTACTTCCATCAAGACTTCGAGGACGAAGCGCCTACTCCCGTGGGTGTGTTCAAGGCCTTCCGGTCGGGCGAGACAGCCGAGACAGTGCGTCGACGAGACGGGTGCGGAACGCCTCGTGTGGTACCTCCGCGGCCTGGAGATCATCGGCCAGGGGATCCGCGGCCTGAGCGTCCTCGAGCTCGAGGACGAGATCGTGAAGTCGCCCCACGGGCTCCAGATCTCCTGGGACGAGCTGGTCGGTCTGCTCCGGGACGCCGAGGACGTCCACGACCTCATCGCCACGGGTCACCGCACTCCGGTTGCCCTCCGGGTCGACGCCGCAGCGGGAGCATACGAAGGGTGCATGGCCGTCGTCGAGGTGTTCGACAGCAGCACCTACCGGGTGGGGTGGGATCCGCTGGCGGCATCATCGACAACCTGGCGGAGGAACCCGTGAAAGGCACGTTCAGTCCGGTGATCGAGCGGATCGAGCCCGACGCCCTGCGGTTCCTCCTGAATGTCCCCGAGGAAGACCGCCGGGATCTCCCCCCGGCGATGCTCCTCCCGGCCGAGCCGGATGCTGAACCCGACCTGACCGCCGAGCTCGGGCGGCGCTGGGGCGAGCTCGCCTGGCGTGGTCTGGGCACGTGGTTCGACACACCGTCCGCACCGGGCAAGGGCTTCGACGACCGCTACCCGGGGCTGGTCGAGAAGGTGGTGGCTCGGACGACGAGCGCCACCCCTCGCGGACTGGTCGCCCGGTCGGAGTGGGCGTTCCTCGACTCGTCAGCCGCCGAGCTGCACCAATTCGTCGCCGACGTCCGACGGTCCCGTAGCGGCGGGTCGTGCCTGCTCGTCCTGCCTGCCGACGCCGACGCGCGCGTCTGGTACGCCCCAACCCTCCCCCTGGTGCACCGGCCGCTGCTCGCCTTCGAGAGCGCGCCCGGGATGGACACCTCAGCGGCGAGCCGCGAATCCGCCCTGTCGTTCCTCCGAGCCGTGGCCTCGTCGGGCTTCGCAGCCCTCGTCCCACTGAACCTGCACCCATGGGGCGGCTACGTCGTCATCGGCGACGAGTCGTTCCTGACCCACCTCGCCGAGCTGCTGGCAGACGTGTCAGTGGGCCTCGCTGACGTCACCGTCGACCAGGTCCTCTCCCGCGCAGGTCGTGCCGCGCTCTAGACGGGCTGGACGCAGCGCCCACGAGATCACCCGTCGCACCATCGACGACCTGAGGAGGAATCCGTGAAAGGCGCCTACATCATGGCGACCGACGACGACCTGTACGCGCAGATCGAGCGCGCCCTGGTCGATCGTGGCGGGCGTGCGACGCGGCAGGCTCCGCCTGTGACGGAGCCCGTCCCGCCCCACCCGCTCACCGCGAGGAGAACCCATCGATGACACTCGACGCGCACGACGTCCGGGAGCTCGCCGCGGGACTCTCATCACCGACCTCCGAATCGCGCGACCTCGCCGCGGAGAAGGTCACCGACTGGCTTGCGGTGGGCATCGACCCCACGCGTGCGGCCGCACTCTCGCGCGCCCTCGAGGTCGCGATCTCCCTGGAGGACGACGAGCGGGCCCTGGAGGCGCAGCTCAACGCCCTGAGCGAGGTCTCCGCGCTCGGCCTCGTGCCCCGGGACGTGCTCGCTCGAGTCATCGCCAGCAGAGCATGGGACGAACGCTGGGCCACCGCCTTCGTCGAGGGTCTGCGGGAGGACCTGGCCGTCGCCCCCGACGACGATCCGTCGAGGACGGCCTGGCACACGGCACGCCCCTCGAGCGCGGCCGACCGCGCGACCGATCGGCCCGCATCCCGGTGACGTCCTCAACCGCTGCCTCGCCGTCGTCATCGGGAGCCACCGCACACCCGCCTGGTCGCTCGGCCCCGCCCGCGAGGCCGCGCACGCCGGGACCTGGGACGCCGTCGTCGCCGCGTCGCTGCCCTCGGCGGCGCGGTTCCGACCCGTCACCGACTCCAGCATCCACTCCTCCTGCGTTTACGAGTCCTCGGACGGCGACGCCCTGTACGTCTCGGCCGTCCTGCCCTGGCTGATGGTCTGGAGCGGCCGGGGGCACCGCTTCCTCGATGCGCCCCCGCCCTGGGTCCGAGGGCTGACCGACGTCGGTATCTCCTTCCTCGACTCCTCCGCGGCCCGGACGCTCAGCCCGTATGCCGACGCGGACGCCGGCCGCCGCCTCACCTGACCTCGAGGTCCTGTTCGAGTGGACCGAGGGATCCGACGGCCCGGACGCGTCGACCCTCGTCGACCCCTGGCACCCCCGACGGACGGCGAGACCAGGGACGCGCGCCGCGACGCTGGCCACCCGAGCCCGCGCGGGGGACGATCGACCCACCGGAGGAGGACGACGTGCGCGCGATGGTGTTCGAGAGGTTCGGCGGCCCGCAGGTGCTGCACCCGGCGGAGGTGCCGGCGCCGCAGCCCGGGCCGGGGCAGGTGCGCGTCCGCGTGGAGGCGGCGGCGGTCAACGGCTGGGACGTGAAGTCCCGCGCCGGGACGACGGGCTCGCCGGAGCCGACCGCACCGGTCGTGCTCGGCCTCGAGGTCGCGGGGGTGGTGGACACGCTCGGCGACGGCGCGACCGGCGTCGCGCCGGGCGACCGGGTGGTGGGCTTCGCCGTCGGCGGCGGCTACGCGGAGCTCGCCCTCACAAGAGTCTTCGCGCGCGTCCCCGATGGCCTCGCCGCGACCGACGCCGTCACGCTCCCCGTGGCGGCGGAAACCGCGACGCGCGTGCTGCGCCTGCTCGGCGCGCGGGCGGGCGAGACGCTGCTGGTGCACGGGGCGTCGGGCGCGGTGGGCGCGCTGGCCACCCAGCTCGCGGTGCGCCGCGGCGCCCGCGTGATCGGGACGGCGTCCGCGCGGAATCAGGACCGCGTCGCCGCGCTCGGCGCGACGCCGACCACGTACGGCGCGGGCCTGGTCGAGCGCGTCCGGTCGCTCGCGCCTGACGGCGTGGACGCCGTCCTCGACACGACGGGCGCGGGCGTCCTGCCCGACTCGATCGCCCTGCGCGGCGGCACCGACCGGATCGTCACGATCGCCGACGACACCGCGGCCGACCTCGGTGTGACGGCCAGCTACAGATCCGAGCGGGACGCGGGCGAGCTCGCCGACGTCGTCGCCGCCCTCGCCCGCGGCGACCTCACCACCACCGTCGGCGCCGTGCTGCCGCTGGCCGACGCGGCCCGCGCGCACGAGCTCGTCGAGTCCGGGCACGCGGGCGGCAAGGTCGTGCTGGTGCCCTGATCAGGGGCGTCACCCCGCCGTCGTCTCATCAGTCGGTCGCGCCTTCGCCCGCATCGCGGATGGTGCGTACGATCGAGGTCCAGCCATCCAGAGCGGCCGAGAGTCCTGGCTCGACGACGCCGCAGCAACCCGTTCTCCGACGGAAGCCTCCCGAGGACGAAGGTGCTCACGCCAGGATCGATGGAGTGACGCATGGTCGCAGAGGCATCCCTTTCGCCCACCCCGGCGCTGCCGGCACGCCCGACGATCTCGTTCGAGCTCATGCCGCCGCGCCGGCCGGACGCCGCCCCCAAGTTCTGGGAGACGGCGCGCCGGCTCGTGGCCGCGCGCCCCGACTTCGTGTCCGTGACGTACGGCGCGGGCGGCGGTGACCGGGCGACCGCACGGCAGGTCGTCGCGACGCTGCTCGAAGGCACGCCCGTCCTGCCCGTGGCCCACCTGACCTGCGTGGGCGCCCACCGCGAGGACGTCTCGGCCGTCATCGACGACTTCCTCGACGCCGGCACCCGCGCCTTCCTCGCCCTGCGGGGCGACCCGCCGAAGGACCAGCCGGACTGGGCGCCGCCCGCCGACGGCGTCGCGTCCTCGATCGAGCTCGTGCAGCTGCTGCGCGAGGTCGAGGCCCGCCGCTGCGCCAGCGACCCGGGAGCGGCGCTGCGCGGCGCCGCCCGCCCGCTGACGATCGCCGTCGCGACGTTCGTCGACGGCAACGTCCAGGCGGGCACCACCCGGGCCCAGGAGGTCCGGCGCCTCAAGGAGAAGCAGGACGCGGGAGCGAGCTTCGCCATCACGCAGCTGTTCTACGAGGCCGACTCCTACACCGACTTCGTCGCCGAGGCCCGCGCGGCCGGGGTGACGATCCCGATCCTCGCCGGGCAGCTGCCCACGACCGAGCCGCGCCGGCTCCGTCGCGTCGAGGAGCTCACCGGCGTCGTCGCGCCCCGGCACCTGCTGGACGCGCTCGACGCCCTGCCGGACCCGGAGGCGCAGCACGCCTACGGGACGGCGCGCGCCGTCGAGCTCGCCCAGCGCGTGCTCGACGCCGGCGCCCCCGGCATCCACGTGTACACGTTCAACAAGTACCGTCCCGCTCTGGACCTGCTCGAGGGTGTGCACCTCGGCGGACCGGCGCCCTCCGACGACCCGTCGGACGGCGCGGACCTGGCCAGAAGGCCGTGGGTACCGAGCATCCCGACCCAGGCTCCCGCCGTCTGACACGCGGAGCCCGACCTCAGGAGTGCTCATGTCCACCACATCGACCAGCCCCACCCCCGCCGCGGCGTTTCCCGGCGGCACGATCCTCGGCTACCCACGCATCGGGCGCCGTCGCGAGCTCAAGAAGGCCGTCGAGTCGTTCTGGGCCGGGCGCACCGACGCCGTCGACCTGGAGGTCGCAGCCGGCGCGCTGCGCCGCGAGACGGCGCGCCGCCTCGTCGGCCTCGGCCTGAACGCCGACGACGGCTCCGTCCCCGGCGCGTTCTCCTTCTACGACCAGGTGCTCGACGTCGTCGCGCTGCTGGGCGCCGTCCCGGAGCGGTTCCGCGACCTGCTCGACGACGAGGACGGCTCCCTCGAGCTCGACGGCTACTTCACCGTGGCCCGCGGGCGCGGCGAGGACGCCCCGCTCGAGATGACCAAGTGGTTCGACACCAACTACCACTACCTGGTCCCCGAGATCAGCGAGACGACGCCGGTCTCGTTCGCCGACCACCGCATCGTGCGCGAGTACGCCGAGGCCAAGGAGGCCGGCGTCACCACCCGGCCGGTGCTCGTGGGGCCGGTGACGTTCCTCGCCCTGTCGAAGGCGGCCGACGAGGCGGGCGAGGGCTTCCACCCGCTCGACCGGCTCGACGACGTCGTCGCCGCGTACGCCGACCTGCTGCGCGCGCTGGCCAGCGTCGGCGTCCCGTGGGTGCAGCTCGACGAGCCCGCCCTCGTCACCGACTCCCTCGACGTGCCCGCCGAGCGCCTGCACGACGCCGTCCGGTCGGCGTACCGGACGCTCGCGACCGACCTCGCGAGGGCCACCGACGATGCCGGCTCGGAGGACACCGACGTCGAGGACTCCGGCGCCGAGCGGCCCGCGATCCTCGTGACCGCGCCGTTCGGCGGCCTGCACGACGACGCCCTCGCGCTCCTCGCCGCGACGGACGTCGACGCGATCGCCATCGACCTGGTCAAGGGCGCGGCGCCCGACGGCCCCGTTCCCGGGCTGGAGCGCAAGACCCTCGTCGCGGGCGTGATCGACGGCCACAACGTCTGGCGGGCCGACCTGGCCGCGAAGCTGGACGTCGTCGAGTCGCTGCGGGGCCTCGGCGCCGGGGCCCTTGCCGTCGGCACGTCGACGTCGCTGCTGCACGTGCCGCACGACGTCGAGGACGAGGTCTTCGACACCGCGGCCGCGGGCACCACGCTCGACCCGCGCCTGCGCGACTGGCTCGCCTTCGCCGACCAGAAGGTGGGCGAGGTCGCGACCCTGGCCCGCGCCCTGGCCGACGGGCGGGACACCGTCGCGGACGAGGTCGCCGCTTCGGCTGCGGCTGTGGCCTCCCGCGCGACGGCGGACGGCGTCGTCGTGCCCGCGGTGCGCGCGCGGGCCGCGGCGCTCACCGACGCCGACTTCTCCCGCGGCCCGTACGCCGAGCGCGCGGCCGCGCAGGCCGCGCGGCTGAACCTGCCCGCGCTCCCGACGACGACGATCGGCTCGTTCCCGCAGACCCCGGAGATCCGCGCGGCCCGCGCTGCGTGGACGAAGGGCGAGCTGCCCGACGCCGAGTACTCCGCCGCGATGCGCGCGGAGATCGGGCGCGTCGTCGCGCTGCAGGAGGAGCTGGGCCTCGACGTGCTGGTGCACGGCGAGCCGGAGCGCAACGACATGGTGCAGTACTTCGCCGAGCAGCTCGACGGCTTCGCGGTGACGGCGAACGGCTGGGTGCAGTCGTACGGGTCGCGGTGCGTGCGCCCGCCGATCCTGTGGGGCGACGTGCAGCGGCCGGCCCCGATCACCGTCGAATGGTCGGCGTACACGGCGTCGCTCACCGAGAAGCCGGTCAAGGGCATGCTCACCGGACCGGTGACGATCCTCGCGTGGTCCTTTGTGCGCGACGACCAGCCGCTCGGTGACACCGCGAACCAGGTGGGGCTCGCGCTGCGTGACGAGATCGCGGACCTGGAGGCGGCGGGCATCCCCGTCGTGCAGGTGGACGAGCCCGCCCTGCGCGAGCTGCTCCCGCTGCGGCGCGCGGACCAGGAGGAGTACCTGCGCTGGTCCGTCGGGTCGTTCCGGCTCGCGACGTCCGGCGTCGCGCCGGCCACGCAGGTGCACACCCACCTGTGCTACTCGGAGTTCGGCGAGGTCATCGGCGCCATCGACGGCCTCGACGCCGACGTGACGTCGGTCGAGGCGGCCCGCTCGCGCATGGAGATCGTGCCGGAGCTCGCCGACGCCGGGTACTCCCGCGGCATCGGGCCGGGCGTCTACGACATCCACTCCCCCCGCGTGCCGTCGGCCGGCGAGGTCACCGAGCTGCTGCGGCTCGCGGTGAAGTCGATCGACCCCGCGCTCGTGTGGGTGAACCCGGACTGCGGCCTCAAGACGCGCCGGTACGCCGAGGTCGAGCCCGCGCTCGCGCACCTGGTCGAGGCGGCCCAGGCGGTCCGCGCCGCCCTCTGACCCGTCCCCCGGGTTGCCGAACAGGCAGTTGGCACCTTGATGGGGCCATTTCGAACCCCATAACGGTGCCAACTGCCTGTTCGGCGTCGAGCCTGGACCGGGTGACGGAATTCTCGTCGACCCGGGCGACGGATCGTGGCACCATGGATGGGCCGGTCGTGCCGCGGAGGCACGAGCGGACCAAAGACTTCACGAGCGAGGAGCGAGCGATGCCGGGCGTCGCAGGGAGCGGGGTGGGCCACCAGGCCTGCTCGGGCAGTCCCGCCTGCCCCGTCGTCGTCCCCCGCTGACCAGTTCAGCAGGAGGCGACGCGGGGCTTCGTCATGCCCACCGTCGCCGCCCGACGCCGCTGCTCGCGCCGTCATCCCGGTGACACCCCGCTCACCGAAAGCCGAACCCTCATGAACCCCCTGACCGAGAAGCAGCTCCGCGACAGCCTCGTCAACGCCACCCGCAGCGAGCGGCAGCGCCTCCTGCCCCCCGACCTCTCCGAGGTCCGCTGGGACCGCATCGACTACCTGGGCTGGCGCGACCGCAAGCAGCCGCTGTCCGCGTACGTCGTGACCTGGGTGGACGACGCCCCGCTCGGCGTCCTCCTGCGCTCCAACGACGGCACCGGCCGGCGTCGTGCGGCGATGTGCGCCTGGTGCGAGGACGTCGTCGCGACGAACGACGTGCAGCTCTACGTCGCCAAGCGCGGCGGCGCCGCGGGCCGCAACGGCGACACCATCGGGACGCTGATCTGCAGCGACTTCCACTGCTCCCGCAACGTCCGCCGGCGGCCGACCTTCGCCGAGGCGGGGTCGGACGACGAGGGCGTCCGCGCGGTCATCATCGAGCGTCGCGTCGACGCCCTGCGCTCCCACGTGCGCCGCTTCCTCGACGAGGTGCGCCGCACCGCCTGACCCCGCCCGGCCTGGTGCCGAACAGGCACTTGACACCGCTATTGCGGGGATTTCTCCTCGATAACGGTGTCAGGTGCCTGTTCGGCGTTCCGCCTCGGCCCGCCCCAGGGCCCGAGCGCCGGAGACGAGGACGTCGGCGAGGAACGCGACGCCGGCGCCCACGACGAACGGGACCAGCCACGGCGGGTCACCGTCGTCGCGCGTCAGCCCGTAGATACATGCGGCGAGCACGAGGATTGCGGCCACCGCTCGCCAGGCGCGGCCGGCGCGCAGCACGACGAAAGTCAGTGCCGCCGTCGCGATCCCGATGAGGAGCGTGGCGTCCATGGGTGTCCCCGATCCGTCGACCGACCTGCTGGAACGGCCGGCGGCGTGCGACGTCGCGCGGCGTGCGCTCACGGTAGCGCCGGGCGACGGTCGGCGCAGCCCTACCGGTAGAAGCCGTCGCGCAGGTTGATGCCGTGCTCCACCCACGCCTTGAGGGCGGCGAGCATGCCCGTCCAGCCCTCGCAGTTGCCGAACGCGTTCTTCGCGCCGCCGGGCGTGGCGGACCAGGCCGACTCGGAGATGGTGACGAGGGTGCGGGTGTCGTCGTCGAGGGGCTCGAGCTCGAACGTGGTGGTGGTCGTCGCGGAGCCGCCCGCGGCCTCGGAGCCCTCCCAGCGGATGACGATGCGCCGCGGCGGGTCCGCCTCGACGACGGTGACCGGGAAGCGGCCGGGGAAGTCGGCGAAGTCCCAGGTCACGTCGGCCCCGGGCTCGAGGCGCCCGCGGGCACCGCCGGTCGTGAAGTAGCGGGACAGCTGTGCGGGGTCGGCGATGGCCTCGTAGACGTCGCGGCACGGGCGTGAGACGCGGCCCGAGACCGTGAAGGTCAGCTCGGTGAGTGCCTGCTTCTCGTTCATGTTGTATTTTTATCACATGAGTGCGGAGACGACCAGAGAGCCGGACGACGACCTGGTGTTCAAGGCGCTGGCCGCACCGGTGCGGCGGCGGATGCTCGACGCGCTCAAGGCGTCCCCGCGGACGACGGGCGAGCTCTGCGGCCTGTTCCCCGAGCTCGACCGCACCACCGTGCTGCAGCACCTGCGGGTGCTGGAGCGCGCGGACCTGGTCACGGGCCGCAAGGTCGGGCGGGAGCGTCACCTCGCCCTCGCGCCGCTGCCGATCAAGCGGCTCCACGACCGGTGGATCGGCGACTACGCCCGCGCCGCCGTCGACCTGCTGGAGCACCTGGACGAGACACCCGGCGCCCCGGGGGCACCTGACACGAGCCCCTGAGACGACGAGCCCTGACACGACGAAGACCTCCGCGACGCCGTCGTCACGGAGGCCCGTCGGTGGGGCGAGAGGCGGGTCAGCCCCGCTCGTGCGCGCCGATCATCGGGAGACCGAACGCCAGCGCGACGAGGACGATCCCGCCCACGACGAAGTAGGGGTCCAGGGTCGGGTTGCCGCCCGACGCGCCGGAGCCGAACAGGACCAGACCGCCCAGGAAGAGCACGAACGCGCCGATGAAACGGCCGAGGACGGCACCGGTGGGCTCGGACTTGACGCGCGGGTTGACCTGGAAGTCGCTCATGGTCCGAGGATATGCCGCCCGCGGCGGGCAGGGCCAACGGACATCTGCAGGCATTCCTGCCGCAACTAACTGCCTCTGAAGTGCCAGAACGCGGCGGCCTCCCGGAGCGGCGGGCGATGCCTGGCGTGGCGATGGGCGAACCGTGTATCGGCTGGGCGGACCGGAGGCCCGGAGCACCTAGCCACCTCCAAGTCGCCGATCAGGACCACATGCACAGCGATCCCCCATGCGACGCTGTGCTGCCGTTGTGGCGCTGCAGGATGGGCCTAATGTTGGCGGCTGTGGAGATCGCAGACCTCGTTCGCCAGGCCAAACTCACAGGATGGGCAAGCTCGGTGCTGCCAACTCACCAGCGCCTCGAGTATCCGGTGAGGTCCGCGTTTACGAGCCTCGGGATGACGCCGGTGCCGACCCGGGCTGGAGAGTCGGAAGTCGCAGTGCTGCGCCCGACCGCGCAGACGGACGCGAACCCCGCGTCCCTCAGCGCTCAGGTAGGGCTCGGTCAGCAACCGCTGCATACCGACGGGGCGCATATGCGGCGCCCTCCCGAGATTGTGGCGCTCTGGTGTACGGAGCCGTCTGCAACACCGACCCGGCTGTGGACCGGTGCCTGGGACGTCGCGCAGAAGTTTGACTCAGCAGGCATCTTCATGGTGCAGCCGGGCGGAACCCCGTGGCTGACCCGTGCAGTCGAGAACCAACGCCTGCGCTTCGACCCAGGCTGCATGACCCCGTGCGACGCAATGGCTAGGCGGCTCGACACGACTCTGCGTAACCCGTCACCGGATGAGGTGATGGCCTTCGAGTGGAACGAGCCAGGCAAGATCCTGGTCGTCGACAATCGGCGAATGCTGCACGGACGCGGTGCTGTGGACCCTGCCGACATTGAGCGCGCCCTGAACCGCATCGCGCTCTACGAGGAGGAGTGATGACCGCTTTCGATCCGCAGGCGTTCTGGGCAAAAGCGACTCTGTTTCTCAACCGAGCAATGGAGCCGGGTGACATGCGCAGTGAGGACGAACGCCGACTGTGGGCCTCGCTCGCGCTTGAACAGTTGGCGAAGTGGGCGCTGGCGGAGACATCGCCGGTCCTGGTCGCTGACCCGGTAATCGGAGATGGCGGTCAGTTGCTGCGCGCCCTCGGGCTGCGTGAGTCGGTGGGGAGCGTGACGGTCGGCGCAAGCACAGCATTCAAGCGGTGCGAGGTCATTTACCGACCGTTCAGCGCGAAGGACGCAACGAAGTTCTCCGAAGCTCGCAACGAACACCTGCACGGTCCGGAGATTGCCCTAATTGGCATTCCGGCGGAAGCGTGGTGGATGAGGTTCTGGTCGCTCGTTGACATCCTCCTCTCGGCCCACGGTCAGTCGCCCATCGACCTTGTGGGTTCGGCGCGCTCAGCGGAGGTCGAGGAGCACATCTCACGCAGTGCGAAGGCCATCGAGAAGCGGGCTGAGGCGCTGGTCGCCGGAGCACAGCGCAACCTCAAGCGGTACGACGATGGCCTGATGTCCGGCACCGAGCAGAAGAGGTGGGATCGGGTGACCAAGGCCCCGATGGGGGTCGGGTTGAAGTACAACGCCGAGGCAACGTGTCCGGCGTGCGAAGCGACCGGTTACATCGAGGGCGACTACCCGGAGAGCGAGGAATACCAATCACCTGAGGATTACGACGAGAGTCCCAGCCTTGAAGTCGAGTTTTACGCAGACTACTTCATGTGCCCTAACTGCCACCTCGTTCTCGAAACCGCCGAACTTGTCGTCGCCGGAGGTATCGATGGCCTGTTCACCGTTTACACGGAAGCCCCTGAGTACTACGAGCCCGAGTACGGCAACGACTGACACATCGCCATTGGTGATCTAGGCCAAATTGGCACCCTAAACTGAAATCGGGGATACGTGGGCCATTGAGCTGCCGTCGACGGGTGGTGCGCCCTAACAATTTAGGGTTCCGTCACACGCCCCACCGCCGGCAACACCTTTGCCAGAGCCCCGCCACGCGTCTATCGTCCGGGGATGGGGTACGCGACGAAGCTCCTGACCACCGACACGTGGGACGACTTCGCGGCGCTGGTCGAGGCCCACCACGGGGTCTGGGGCGGCTGCTGGTGCATGGGGTTCCATCCGGAGGGCCTGAGCCGGGACAGCACGCCGGAGTGCAACCGCGCGGCCAAGCTGGCGCACACGCGCGCGGGGACCGTCCGGCAGGTCCTGGTCTACGACGGGGACGACTGTGTGGGCTGGTGCCAGTTCGGCACGCCCGCCGAGCTGCCGAACATCAAGAACCAGAAGGCCTACGAGCGCGACGCCACGGAGCTCCCGACCTGGCGCATCGGCTGCATCTTCACGGCGGGCAGGCACCGCGAGCGCGGGGTCGCCAGGACCGCCGTCGCCGCGGCCCTCGAGGAGATCGCCCGGGCCGGCGGCGGGACGGTCGAGGCGTACCCGGAGCAGACCGCGGAGCGGCCCCCGCAGCGCGGCTCCTACCTCCACACCGGCCCGGAGGAGCTGTACGAGCAGCTCGGCTTCGTCCGCGACCGGCGGATCGCGAAGTGGCGCTGGGTGATGCGCGCCGACGTCCCGGCCGCCTGAGCGGCGCCCGGGACGCCGGCGCGCGGCGTCACCGGACGCGCACCGTGAGCTCCTTGCTGCGCGTCTCGCCCGCCGCGTTGGTGAGCACCGCGACGTACCGGTGCGCGCCCGCGGCGCGGCCGGTGAGGACGGTCGTGGCCGACTGCGCCTCTCCCCCGGTCCCCGGCACGAGCTCCTGGCGGTCCACCTCGACGCCGTCCTCGTACAGGACGTAGCCGGTGGCCTGGGTGCCCCACCACTTGTGCATGGTGACGGCGTAGTCGCCGTCCCTGTCGCCGTTGTCGTGCGACAGGGTGGGCGTGCCCGGGTTCGCGTCCGTGACCCGCACCGTGTGGGCGCCGGCGCAGGGCGTGGTGCCGGCGACGTTGACCAGCTCGCACGTGTACTCGTACGCGCCGTTGGTCTTGCCGGTGACGGGGACGGCGACCCGCTGGGCGTCCGTCCCGCCGTGCGTCAGCTTCTCGGTGTGGATCAGCTCGCCGTCCTCGTAGAGCCGCATGCTGGTGGCGTTCTCGCCCCACCACAGGTCGACCAGGACGGAGTAGTCGCCGTCGCGCAGGCCGGTGTCCCAGCCGTTGTCGTCGCTGATCCGCGCCTGGCCGGGCGCCCCGGCGGGCACCAGCACCTCGCGGGTGCCGACGACGCCGTTCACCTCGACCTGCACGGTCGCGCGGCCCGGGGCGACGGCGGTCGCCTCGTGGGTGACCGGGTCGAGGGCGAGCACCGTGCCCGACGGCGCGTCGGCGACGGCCCCCACGAACACCCGGTCGCCGCCCCAGCGGGACGACACGGGCCACGCGACGGGCACCTCGCGGGTGCCGTCCTGCGTCAGCAGCGCGCTGACCTGGCCCGACGTGCCCACCGCGAGCTCCTCCGGCCCGCTCACCGCGACGCTCGCGGCGCGGGCGTTCACCTCCCAGGAGAACCAGCCGCCGGCGCCGGTGCCCCGCGCGGCCGGGTCGACGCCGATCATCGACCAGCCGGTGAACCCGCCGTCGGCGGGCGTGCTCGCCGGGCTCTTGCCGGAGTTGCCGTTGACGACGTACGGGATCCCGTCCTCGGTGCCCGCGTGGAAGACGCCCACGTGCGAGCCGACGGACGCGATCTGCTTGCCCGACGTCTCGCGGAAGTCCTCGAACCAGGCCCGCAGCGTCCGGGCCTCGACCCGGTCCTGGAGCTGGCTGGCCTTGGTGGGCAGCGGGTCGTCGAGCGGGTGGTGGAAGAGGGTCACGACGCCGGTGACGGCGTCGTCCGAGGCGGCGCCGTCGAGCGCGTCCCGCAGGGCACGCAGCTGCGCGAAGTCGCTGCCGAGCCGCCCGCTCGACGAGTCCAGCATCACGAGGCGGGTGGTGCCGCCGGCGGGGTCGCGCGGATCGGGGACGTCGACGACGTGCGTGCGCTCGCCGAACTCGTCCTCGAAGTTCTCGATCGAGCCGCCCATGACCTCGTGGTTGCCCGGCAGGTAGTACCAGGGGAAGTCGGCGTCGGCGAGGCCCTCGTCGAGCACCTCGCGGGCCAGGTCGAAGTCGGCGGGCGACGCCTCGTCCACCAGGTCGCCGTTGATCACCAGCAGGTCAGGGTCCTCGGCGACGATCTCCGCCAGCGCCTGCTTCGCGCCCTGCACCGCGCCGGAGCCCGGGTCGCGGGCGACGAACTGCGCGTCGGACAGGACGGCGACGCGCAGCGGCGCGTCGTCCGTGGCGCCCTCCGCCACGACCACCGGGTCCTCGACCCGCTCGGGCTCCGGGGCGTCGACGTCCGGCGGCACCAGCGCCCGCACGTCGGAGATGGTGAGCGCGCCCCGGTACTGCGCGGCCGCGCGCGTCTCCAGCACGCGCACCCGCTGCACGGTGAGCGGGTACGCGACGCCCTCCGGGACGGCGAACTCGACCTGGCGCCAGCCCTTCCACGACACGGTGGGTCCGTCGAGGTTGGTGACGACGCCGTCGCCCTGGCGCACCTGCAGGCGCAGCCACGCTCCCTGCTCGTCGCCGTCCACCCACATCGTGACCTTGCGCGGCTGGCCCGCGACGACGATCCCGCCGTCCGGCGCCACGGCATACTGGCCGCGGGTGGCGGTGGACTGCGTGAAGTCGTAGGTGAGCTTCAGCCCGGCCGCGCCGTCGTGCCCCGCGGCCGGGGCGACGGAGCCGCCCGGCGCCCGGTCGTGCGCGGACGTCCAGCGAGCGGCGTCCGCGAGGTCGGCGACGACGACGTCGTCGAGCGAGACCGCCACCGCGACCTCGACCTCCTCGTCCCCGACCGCCAGGGTGAAGCTCGCCGCGCCCGACGGCCGCAGCGCGCGGACCGTGAACGACCCGTCGGCCGCGGGCTCCAGCGCGGCCACGCCGTCGCCGCCCGTGACCTCGACGTCGCGCGCCTCCACCGGCGCGGAGTACCCGTCGGCGTCGTGCCCGACGACGGTGAGCGACGCCGTCGCGTGGTCGTCGGGGAGCGTCACCACGGGCTCGGGGACGGTGAGCCGCACCGGCTCGCCGAGCACGGTGAGATCCGCGGATCCCGTCGCCACGCCGTCGGACGCCGGGGCCGCGGCACGGACGGTCGTCGTGCCGGCCGCGACCCCGGTGACGACGCCCGCGCCGTCCTCACCGCGCGCGACCGTGGCCGCGGCGGCGTCGCTGGTCGTCCAGGAGTCCGGGCGGGTGTCGACGGGCGCGCGGGTCTCGTCGTAGCCGGCCGCCGTGAGCGTGCGGTGCAGGCCGGGGAAGACGCGCAGCGCGTCGGCCGCGGGGGCGTCACCGGTGGGGACGGCCGCGCGGACGTCGAACGCGTGCACCTGGCCCGAGCCCTCGGGGGTGAACAGGCCGAGGCCGTTGGCGTCCAGCCGCTCGGCGCCGTCGGACGGGCTGTTGAGCACGCTCGTGCCGGCGTCGCCGGGCAGGCGCGCGACCATCGCGCTGGAGCCACCGCCGTCGAGGTTGATCGCGTCGTCGGCGCCGAGCTGGGCGAGGAACCGGCCGAGCTCCGGCAGCGAGGCGCCGATGCTCTGCGCCTGCCGACCGTCGACGACGACGAGGTACGCCGTCGCGCCGTCCTCGCTGAGGCCCACCGCCGTGCGCGGGTGCCGCAGCGTCGCGAAGTCGCTGGTGGACGACGTGACCTCGCCGTCCTCGAGCAGCCAGTCGTCCGGGTCGCCGCCGATGGCGGTGCGGATCTCGCCGAGGTCCTCGCGCAGCCCGTAGGCGAGGGAGACCTCGTCGCCGGGCGCGAGCGCCTTGAGCGCGTCGGCCGCGGCCCCGGGGCGGGCGACGACGGCCCGCACGTCGGCGGGCAGGCGGCCCTGGCCGGGCGTGCCGACGGAGACGACGGTCCCCGTGGTGGCGCCGTCCGCGGTCCGGACCTGCACCTCGACGCCCTGCTCCCCCGCGGCCAGCGGGCGCGTGCGCGCCACGTCGCCCCAGGCGGCGTCGAAGACCGCGACTCCGCCGGCCGGGACGCCGGTGACGTTGAGGCCCGCGACGGGCAGCTCGCGCGCACCGTCGCCCGACCCGAACGAGACCGTGCCCTCCAGGAACAGCTCCGCGAGCCGCGCGACGCCGGACGAGTCGACCGTCAGGGCCTTCTCGCGCCCGGGCGTCGCGGACTTCACCAGGGCGCCGTCGTCCACCGCGGCGCCGAGGGCCGCTCCGGAGTTGTTGATGTCGAAGAAGTCGCCGTTGATCGCCGCGACGGCGCCGCGGTCGGCGGCCATCTCGCTCACGGTGGCGTTGCCGGCCACGGAGTCCGGGCCGAGATAGCCGAGCCGCGGCCCGCCGTCCTGCCCGAGGTGGGCGACGAGCACCTCGCCGCTCAGCCAGCCCGCGGCGGAGACCCGCGCGAACTCGGTGAGCTCGAGGCCGGGGGCGATCAGCCGCTCCGTGCGCTCGGTGACGATGGCCGCGCCGTCGTCGTCGAGCGGCAGGTCCGCGACGTCGTCGCTCAGGGCCGTGGCCGAGAGTGGGGCGAGGTCGGCGGTCGCGACCGGCAGGTCGGGGCCGGGCGACGGGTCGGCATCGAGGGGCGCCGCCGCGGCGGCGCCGGCGGGGACCGCCATCGCCAGGCCGAGCAGGACGCCGATCCCTGCCGGGACGGTCGCTGGGCGTCGGGCAGGGGGCAGAGCTCGGCTCATCGGATCCTCCGCTGGTCGGGCCGGGACGTGCGCCGTCGCAGCGTCCCGCGTCCAGGTTGCCATCAACTTTCATGATGTCAACAGGCAGGGAAACTTTGTGTCAGCTCGCCGCGCGACGGGCGGCGATGTCCGCCACTGTGGTGGGCATGGACCGACGACGTTCCGCTCCTCACCCTGCCCGCACCCGCGCGCTGGCCGCCCTCGGCGCCGCGGCGCTGGCCGCCACGACCGCCGTCGTCGGCACCACCGCCGCCACGACGACCGCGAGCGCCGACCCGCGCGACGACGTGAAGGTGCCCACCGCCGTCGGGTACGGCGGCGCGATCAGCACCGTGGACCCGGAGGCGAGCCGCGTGGGCCTGGACGTGCTGCGCAAGGGCGGCAACGCGGTGGACGCGGCCGTGGCGGCGGCCGCGGCGCTCGGGGTCACCGAGCCGTACAGCGCGGGGATCGGCGGCGGCGGCTACCTCGTCCACTACGACGCGCGCAGCGGCGAGGTGCACACGATCGACGGCCGGGAGACCGCCCCGGAGGACATGCCGACCGACGCGTTCATCGACCCGGGCACGGGCCGGCCGTACCCGTTCACGCCGGACCTGGTGACGAGCGGCGTCTCCGTCGGCACGCCCGGCACCCCTGCCACGTGGGCGACCGCGCTGGACGAGTGGGGCACGTGGTCCCTGAAGAAGGCGCTCAAGCCGGCGACCCAGCTGGCGCGGCGCGGGTTCGTCGTCGACCAGACGTTCCACGACCAGACGACGTCGAACGCCGCGCGGTTCGCCGCCTTCCCCGACACGGCCGCCCTGTACCTGCCGGGCGGAGCGCCGCCCGCCGTCGGCAGCGTGTTCCGCAACCGCGACCTCGCGGACACGTACGACCTGCTGGCACGGCAGGGCATGGAGGCGTTCTACACCGGCCCGCTCGCGGCGGAGATGGCGGACGTCGTGCAGCACCCGCGCACCGACCCCGACACCACCCTGCCGGTGCCGCCCGGGTACCTCGACGTCGACGACCTGGCGGGCTACGAGGCCCTCGTGCAGGCCCCGGCCGTCTCCGACTACCGCGACTACGACGTCTACGGCATGGCGCCGTCGTCCAGCGGCGGCTCCACCGTGGAGGAGGCGCTGAACATCCTCGAGACGTTCGACCTCGCGGGGATGGACGACGCCGCCTACCTGCACCACTACCTCGAGGCGAGCGCCCTGGCGTTCGCGGACCGCGGCGCCTACGTGGGCGACCCGGCGTTCGTCGACGTCCCCCTGGACACGCTGCTCTCGGACGACTTCGCCGCAGAGCGCGCCTGCCTCCTCGACCCCGAGCACGCCGCCGCGAAGCCCGTGGCCCCCGGCGACGTGCACGCCGACCAGCCGACCTGCGGCGAGACCGTGGCGCCCGCCGACTCCGACACGGAGAACGTCTCGACCACCAACCTCACCGTCGTGGACCGCTGGGGCAACGTGGTCGAGTACACGCTGACGATCGAGCAGACCGGCGGGTCGGGGATGCTCGTGCCGGGCCGCGGCTTCCTGCTCAACAACGAACTCACCGACTTCACCACGGTGTGGGCGCCCGACGACCCGAACCGCATCGAGCCGGGCAAGCGTCCCCGGTCGTCGATCGCGCCGACGATCGTGCTGCGCGACGGCGAGCCCGTCCTCGCGCTCGGCTCCCCCGGCGGCTCCACCATCATCACGACGGTGCTGCAGACCCTCACCACCCACCTCGACCGCGGCATGCCCATCGGCGACGCGCTCGCCGCGCCGCGCGCGTCCCAGCGCAACACCGCGGCCGTGACCGCCGAGCCCGAGTTCATCGCGGCCCACGGTCCTGCGCTCGAGGCGTACGGGCACACCCTGGTGCCGTCGGGAGACCAGTTCACGTCGGCCGCGGAGATCGGCGCCGCCACCGCCATCCAGATCGGCGACGACGGCCTGCTCACCGCCGTGTCGGAGCCCCGTCGCCGCGGCGGCGGCGCCGCGATGGTCGTGCACCCGGCGGCGCCGTAGCGAGCACGGCCGGTGGTCAGGCCGCGGCGACCAGGTCCGTCAGCTCGGCCAGGGTGGCGATGCGGTGGCTGGCGCCCGTGAAGTCCTGCGCCTGCGTGAAGTCGTGGTGGACGACGGCGCAGTCGATGCCGGCGGCGACGGCGGAGCGCAGGCCGCGGGCGGAGTCCTCCACGACCAGCGTCTCCTCCCTGGTGGCGCCGAACCGCGCCAGGCCGGTGAGGTAGGGCTCCGGATGCGGCTTGGCGCGGGTGTAGTCCTCGCGGACGAGGACGAACTCCATGTGCCGCAGGAGGTCGCGATGCTCGTGGATCAGGTCGAAGTCGGCCCGCCGCGCCGTCGTCACGACGGCCATGCGCACGTGCCGAGACAGCTCGTCGAGGACCTCGGCGACGCCGTCGATCTCGATGGGCTCGGTGCGCACGTACTCCTGGTAGTAGGCGTTGCGCGCCTCGCGTGCGCGGTCGATGGTCGCCTCGTCGACGCCCGCCGCCCGCGCCTGGGCCCAGGTGGCGTTGCCGGCGGCCATGTCGCGCAGGTACCGGTCCCGGTCCTGCGTGAAGCCGACGTCCGCGAGGGCCCGCTCGCCGGCCCGGTAGTACCAGGGCTCGGTGTCCACCAGCACGCCGTCGTGGTCGAAGAGGATGAACTTCTTCACCCTCGTCATCCTGCCGCGGACCGCGTCGCCGCCTCCAGCAGCTCCAGGACATGGACGTAGTCACGGCCGGTGGCGCGCGTCATCCCCATCTCGCACGTGCGGTTGTTGGACACGTACGCGTCCGCCCGGCCGCCGGCGAGCACCTCGGTCGCCTCGGCGTGCGTGGCGGCCGCCGTGAGCTCGGGGTGCAGCATCCCGCGGTCGCCCGCGAACCCGCAGCACCCCCACGCGGCGGGCACGACCGCCTCGTCGGCGACGGCGGCCGCGACGGCGCGCAGGTCGTCCACCGCGCCCAGGTGCACGGTGGCGCAGGTCGGGTGCACGACGACGCTGTCCTGCGTCGCGATCTCGACCCCGCGCTCCGCGAGCGCCGGCAGCACGTCGGTGCGCACGAACGTCACGGCGTCGACGATGCGCAGCCGCGCGAACCGCTCGGCATCCTCTCCGGCCAGGTGGTGCGGCGTCTCGACCAGCCCGTGCGTGCAGCTCGACGCGTCGCACACGACGGGCAGCTCGCCGCCGCGCGTCGCCGTCCACAGGGCGTCCAGCACCTGCCGCGCCATCCGCGCCGCGCCGTCGGGTAGGCCCTTGCTCACCCACGGCGTGCCGCAGCACAGCCCGCCGATTCCCTCCGGGACGGCGAGCCCGATCCCCGCCCGCTCGCACAGCGCGCGGAACGCGGCCTCGGCGCCCACCGCGCCCCCGCCGCCGGGAAGCCCGCCATCCGCGGGCGCGAACAGCTCCCCCATGCAGGACGCGAACAGCACCGCGCGCGGCGCGCCACCGTCCGCGGCCGCCAGGAAGTCCTCCTCGCGCTGGGGGCCGGGGCCGGGCAAGTCGGCGTCGACCCTCGGCACGACGTCCGTCCCGACGATGCCGCGCGCCACCTCCGACGCCGCCCGCACCACCGGGGTGGGCACCTTCTGCACCACGCCCAGCGCGCCGCGCAGCACGTCCACCACCGGACCCCAGCTGCCCGCGAGCGCCTCGCCGCCCTGCTGCACGAGGGCCGGGTTGGACCGCGCGCGGTGCCCCTTCATGACGACGCCCGTGTCGATGCCGACCGGGCACGCCTCGACGCACATCGAGTCCGCCGCGCAGGTCTGCACACCCCAGTACTCGTAGGCGCGCTGCAGCTCCGCCCGCTCCTCCGGCGGTGCCACGGCCAGCTCCTTGAGGAGGGCGATGCGTTGGCGGGGCGTCGTCGTGACGGTGCGCGACGGGCAGCCCGGCTCGCAGTAGCCGCACTCCACACAGCGGTCCACGAGGGCGGCGTCCTCCCCGCCGGCCGACGCCTCCACCTTGAGGTCGCGCAGGTGCTCGGACGGGTCGTCCGTGATGATCACGCCCGGGTTGAGCACGCCGCGCGGGTCGAACAGGCGCTTGATCTCGCGCATCACGGCGTACAGGTCGTCGCCGTACTGGCGGCGCACGAACGGCGCCATGATGCGGCCCGTGCCGTGCTCCGCCTTGAGGGAGCCGCCGTGGCCGAGGACCAGGTCGACGAGGTCGTCGCTGAAGGCCGCGTACCGGTCCAGCTCGGCGGCGTCGCCGAGCCGCGGCGTGATCATGAAGTGCAGGTTGCCGTCCTTCGCGTGCCCGAAGGTGACCGCGTCGTCGTACCCGTGGCGGGCGAACAGCCCGCCCAGGTCGCGGACCGTCGCGGTCAGGTCGGGGACGGGGACGACGACGTCCTCCAGCAGCGCCGTCGCCCCGGCCGGCCGCGCGCCCGCGACCGCCGTGTACAGGCCCTTGCGCACGCGCCACAGGCGCTCGCGGGTGGCGGGGTCGCTCGTGAGGGCGGCCGGCAGCTCGAGCGTGAGCCCGTCGACGACGGCGCGGGCGGCGTCCTGCAGGGGCGCGAGGCCGTCGTCGGTGGCGGCGCGGTACTCCACGAGCAGCGCCGTCTGGCCGGTGATGCCCGCGCCGCGGGCGAGCGCCCGCATCGACGGGTCGGCCTTCGGGTCCGCCGCCGCGACACGCAGGGACGCCGCGTCCATGAGCTCGATCGCCTCCGGCCCGGACGCGCCGAGCGGCACCAGGGCGTCCGTGGCCCGCTCCAGGGAGTCGAAGACGAGCAGCGTCGTCGCGACCCTCGTCAGCAGCGGCACGGTGCGGAACGTGACGTCCGCGACCCAGCCGAGCGTGCCCTCCGAGCCGATCATGAGGTGCTCGAGGATCCGCACCGGGTCGTCGTGGTCGAGCAGCGCGTTCACCGAGTAGCCCATGGTGTTCTTCATCGCGAACTGCCGCTGGACCTCCGCACGCATCGTCGCGCTGCCGCGCACCCGGTCGCGCAGCTCCGCGAGGCCTCGGTGCAGGTCGGGCTCCAGGGCAGCGAGCCGCGCGTCGGCGTCATGGGCGCCCGTGTCCACGACCGTGCCGCTCGCCAGCACCGCCGTCATCGACTCGACCGTGCGGTACGCCGTGCGGGTGGTGCCCGACGACATCCCCGACGAGTTGTTGGCGACCACTCCCCCGACCGTGCACGCGATCTCGCTCGCCGGGTCCGGCCCGAGGCGCCGGCCGTGCCGGGCGAGGTGCCCGTTCACCAGCCGCAGCGTCGCGCCCGGCTGGCAGCGCACCCGCTCGCCGCCGTCCAGCACCTCCACGCGCGTGAACCGAGTGCGCGTGTCGATGAGCATCCCCGCGCCCGACGCCTGCCCCGACAGGCTCGTGCCGCCCGAGCGGAACGTCACCGGCAGCCCGCGCCGGCTCGCCTCCCGCATCGCCGCGACCACGCCGTCGAGGTCGTGCGCGCGCGCCACCGCCTCCGGGCGCAGCAGGTAGTGCGACGCGTCGTGGGCGTGCGCCACCCGGCTGAGCAGGTCCGTGCGCAGCTCGAAGCCCGCGCCGTCCACGCTCGGTCGTGGGCCCGGTCGTGGGCTCTGTCGTGGGCTCTGTCGCGGGCGCCGCATGCCGCCGGTCGTGGGTCGTGCCGTCATCCCCGCACCTCCGTGGGCTTCCCGAGCCTCCGCTGCAACGATGCCTCGCGGTCCACGGCTCCGCCCCTTCGCGACGTCGGCACTTTTCTCGCTACCGTACTAGCGGCACGGCAAACTTCTTCATCCCGACGACGGACGCGCCGTAGTCTCTGCGCGTGCCCCGCGACGACTCCCCTCCCCCGCCGGCGACCCCGCGGCGCATCCTCATCGCCGGTACGTCGGGCGCGGGCAAGACGACGCTCGCCGGGCGCCTGACCGCCGCGCTCGACCTGCCGTACACCGAGCTCGACAGCCTGCACCACGGGCCCGCCTGGATCCCTCGGCCGGAGTTCGAGGACGACGTCCGCGCGATCGTCGCTCAGGACGCCTGGGTGAGCGAGTGGCAGTACGCCGTCGCCAAGCCGCTGCTCCTGGAGCGCGCGGAGCTGCTCGTGTGGCTCGACCGGCCCGTGCGCGTCGTCATGCGGCAGGTCGTGGGGCGCACGCTGCGCCGGCGACTCCGGCGCGTCGAGCTGTGGAACGGGAACCTCGAGCCGCCCCTGCGGACCCTGTTCACCGACGAGGACCACATCCTGCGGTGGGCCTGGCGCACCCGGCACAAGCTGCGCGGGCTGGACATGCGCCTCGCCGTCGAGGCGCCGCACGTGCGGGTCGTGCGGCTGCGCAGCCGCCGCGAGGTGGACGCGTGGTCCCACGGGATCGCCTCGCGCCCGACCCCCGGCCCGCCTACCGGCTGACGTCCGCCCCCTGGAGCGTGCCGGCCAGCGCGTGCACGATCGGCACGTCGCCGTCGAGCCAGTCGACGCCGAGCAGGTCGTCGTGACACAGCCAGCGCAGCTCGTCGTGCTCCACGAGGGGTGCGGGGTCGCCGTCGGTGACGACGGCGAACCACAGGCGCATCACGTGGCGCTCGGTGATGAACCAGCCGCCGTCGTCGGGACCGGTCACCTCGTGACCGAGCTCCACGCGCACGCCGAGCTCTTCCCGCAGCTCGCGGTGCAGCGCCTCGACGGGTGTCTCCCCCGGGTCGACCTTGCCGCCCGGGAACTCCCACCGCCCCACCAGGTGCGCCGGCCGGCTCCGCCGCGCCGCGAGCAGGCGGGCGGGGCGGTCGAGGTCGTCGACGATCGCGGCGGCGACCACGAGGCGGCGTGCAGTCATGACCCGAGTCTTTCATCCGGCCCCGGACGTGCGAGAGCCCCGCACCGACGACCTCCCCTGTCGTCGAGCGGGGCCCGCACCACTTCGCCTCAGCTCGCGCCGAGCCCGGAGCCGAGCCCAGCCTGTCGCGCCCATGCGACGGCCTCGGCCCGGCTGGAGACGCCGATCTTGCGGTACACGCTGCGAACCTGCGACTTCACCGTGTTCCGGGTGACGAACAGCTTGGTCGCGATCTGCTCGAGGGTGACGTCCTCGGACAGGTTGGACAGGACAACCCGCTCGCGACGCGTCAGCAGACGGTTCGTCACCGGGCCCGTGAGTTCGATCGTGCTCATCGTTCTTCCTCCTCGACGGCCGCCGACCGAAGGTCGACCAGGGGAAGCCGTCATGGATAAGGAAGGGAAGGCACGCCTGTCATGACGCGGGTTTTCTGCGGGTAGTTGCCGCCGGACGACGACGACGGCCGGCCGCGCCCTCCGACGGGGCGCGGCCGGCCGTGTTGCCGCAGGTCAGCGCGGTTATCCCAGGCAATCAACCCATTTCGGACCCGAATATCACGATTCGGTCACGAGATCTGGGAAAGCCTTAGCCCGCCTGGGCGGCATACTCGTCGGCCGTCAGCAGGGCCCCGCGGTCGGTCACGTCGACCTTGAAGAGCCAGCCCTCGCCGAACGGGTCGGCGTTCACCACGGCCGGGTCGTCCACCGCGGACTGGTTGACCTCCACCACCGTGCCGCTCACGGGCGAGTACAGCTCGGAGACCGACTTGGTGGACTCGATCTCGCCGACGACGGAGCCCGCCTCGATCGTCGCGCCCACCTCTGGCAGCTCGAGGTAGACGACGTCGCCCAGCGCGTCGGCGGCGACGGACGTGACGCCGACCGTGGCGGGGGACGCGTCGTCCACCCACTCGTGCTCGGCGGAGTACCGGAGGTTCTGCGGGAAGTCGGCCATGGGAGTGCTCCTTCGGGGGTCTTCAGCGTGGGGGGTCGGGATGGCGGTGCTCGTAGGGCTGCGGACGAGGACGATCGTCCTACGAGCGCTTGTGGGGCCCGTGGACGAGGACGATCGTCCTACGAGCGCTTGTGGGGCCCGTGGACGAGGACGATCGTCCTACGAGCGCTTGTGGGGCCCGTGGACGAGGACGATCGTCCTACGAGCGCTTGTAGAACGGCAGCCGGACGACGACGAACGGCTCGGCACGGCCGCGGACGTCGACGGCGAGCTCCGTCCCCTCGGCGGACACCTCGGGTGTCACGTACGCCATCGCGACGGGGTAGCCGAGCGTGGGCGACGGCGCGCCCGACGTCACGTGGCCGACGACGGCACCCACGGCCCCGTCGAGGCCGCGCTGCACGACGTCGTACCCGGCACGGGCCGGGCGACGGCCCTCGCCGCGCAGGCCGACGAGGACGCGGGCGGGCTCGCTCTGTGCGCGCGCGGCGAGCGCGGCGCGGCCGACGAACGGCAGCGGCTCGCCGTCCGCGCCCTTCTTGTCGAGCTTCACGACGCGGCCGAGGCCCGCCTCGTACGGCGTGGTGGTCTCGTCGAGCTCGTGCCCGTACAGCGGCATGCCGGCCTCGAGGCGCAGGGAGTCGCGCGCGGAGAGGCCGGCCGGGACCAGGCCCTGCCCCTCCCCCGCCGCGAGCAGCGCGCGCCACAGCTCGACAGCCTGCCCGGCGGGCACGAACAGCTCGAAGCCGTCCTCCCCCGTGTATCCGGTGCGGGCGACGAGCACCGCGATCCCCGCCACGGTGGCGGACGCGGAGGCGTAGTACTTCATGGTGCGGACCGTGTCGACGTCGTCCGCGATCGTGAGAGAGGCGACGATCTCCTCCGCCCGCGGGCCCTGCACGGCAACCAGCGCCGTCTCGGCCGACCGGTCGGTGACGGTCGTGTCGAACCCGGAGGCCCGCGTCACCAGCTCCGCCGCGACGCGCGGCGCGTTGCCGGCGTTCGCGACGACGAGGAAGTGCTCGTCCGCCAGGCGGTACACGATGAGGTCGTCGAGCACGGAACCGTCCTCGGCGCAGATCATCGAGTAGCGCGCCCGGCCGACGCCGATCGCGCTCGCGTTGCCCACGAGGGCGGCGTCGAGCGCCGCGCCGGAGCCCGGGCCCTCGAGGTGGATCTCCCCCATGTGCGACAGGTCGAACAGTCCCGCCGCCTCCCGCACCGCGCGGTGCTCCGCGAGGTCGGAGGTGTACCGCAGCGGCATCAGCCATCCGCCGAACCCGGTGAGGCTGGCGCCCAGCGCGACGTGCTCGTCGTGCAGCGGCGTGTGCTGGTCCTGCGTCGTGTCCTGCTGGTCCTCGGCCATCGAGGCTCCCTTCGGTGTGTCCCGGGTCGAGTGTTGTGTGGGGGGGGGTTGGGCCGGTTTGGGGGCCGCAGGGGGGCCCAAGCCCCCCCACAACGGGGAGGGGGGGGGGGGGGGGTGCGCGGGGGTGTACCA
>NZ_JBHWYY010000022.1:27024-59810 GCF_042728595.1 Isoptericola sp. NPDC060185
GGGGCCCCCGCACTGGGGGCCCCCGGGGGGGGGGCGGGGGGGGTGTTGGTGGGCGGGGGGTGGGGGCCCTGGGGGGGGCCGTCCGCGGCCCACCCCCCCCGCTCACAGCGGTCAGTGGGTGGGGGTCGGCTCCGCGTAGGACTCCAGCGGCGGGCACGCGCACACGAGGTTGCGGTCGCCCTTGGCGCCGTCGATGCGGCGCACCGGCGACCAGTACTTCCCCGCCCGCAGGCTCGGCAGCGGGAACGCCGCCAGCTCGCGCGAGTACGGGTGCGCCCACTCGTCGGTCATGAGGCTCGCCGCGGTGTGCGGGGCGTGACGCAGCGGCGAGTCGTCCGGCGTCCACTCCCCCGCCGCGACGCGGTCGATCTCGCCGCGGATGGCGATCATCGCGTCGACGAAGCGGTCCAACTCGGCGAGGTCCTCGCTCTCCGTGGGCTCGACCATGAGCGTGCCCGCCACCGGGAACGACATCGTCGGGGCGTGGAATCCGTAGTCGATGAGGCGCTTCGCCACGTCCTCGGCCGTCACGCCCGTCTCGGCGGTCAGCTGCCGCAGGTCGAGGATGCACTCGTGCGCCACCAGGCCGTTCTTCCCCGTGTAGAGCACCGGGAAGTACGGGTCGAGGCGCGACGCCACGTAGTTCGCGGTGAGCACCGCGTTCTTCGACGCCTCCGTCAGGCCGTCCGGCCCCATCAGCGCGAGGTACGCGTACGAGATCGGCAGGATGCCCGCCGACCCGTGCGGCGCCGCGCTCACCGGCGCGATCCCCTCCTGCGCGCCCGCGCCCGGCGTCGGGTCCGCCGGCAGGAACGGCACCAGGTGCTCCGCCACCGCGACCGGGCCCACGCCCGGGCCGCCGCCGCCGTGCGGGATGCAGAACGTCTTGTGCAGGTTCAGGTGCGAGACGTCGCCGCCGAACTCCCCCGGCCGCGCCAGCCCGACCAGCGCGTTGAGGTTCGCACCGTCGATGTACACCTGGCCACCGGCCTCGTGTACAAGGTCGCAGACTTCGCGCACGTGCTCCTCGTAGACGCCGTGCGTCGACGGGTACGTGATCATGATCCCCGCCACCTGCGGGCCGTGGTCCGCGAGCTTCGCGCGCAGGTCGTCGAGCTGGATCTCGCCGTCGTCCGCCGTCGCCACCACCACGACGCGCAGGCCCGCGAGAGCCGCCGACGCCGCGTTCGTGCCGTGCGCCGACGCCGGGATGAGCACGATGTCGCGGTGCTCGTCACCGCGCGAACGGTGGTACCCCTTGATCGCCAGCAGGCCGGCGAACTCGCCCTGCGACCCCGCGTTCGGCTGCACCGACACCGCCGCGTACCCCGTGATCTCCGCGAGCTGCGCCTCCAGCGTCGACACCAGCTCCGCGTAGCCCAGCGCCTGGTCCGCCGGCACGTACGGGTGGATGTCCGCGAAGCCCGGCCAGCTGATGGCCTCCATCTCTGCCGTCGCGTTGAGCTTCATCGTGCACGAACCCAGCGGGATCATCGTGCGGTCCAGTGCCAGGTCCTTGTCGCTCAGCGCGCGCAGGTACCGGAGCATCGAGGTCTCGCTGCGGTGCAGGTGGAAGATCGGGTGCTGGAGGTACGGAGTGGATCGGGTGACGTCCGCGGGGAGCTCGAAAACCCCTCGCGCGGACGCGTTCACGGGCGCCAGGGCGCCCTCCACTTCGGGAACTTCTACGTCCGCGCGAGGGGATTCCGAGCTCCCCGCTCCGCTCGTCGCCGCGCCCACCTGGCCGGTGACGGCCGCCAGGACTGCTGCGACGTCGGACTGGGTGGTGGTCTCGTCGCAGGCGATCTGTACGTGGTCGGCGTCTGCCTTGTACAGGTTGTAGCCCGCGTCCGCTGCGGCCGTGACCACCTGCTGCGCGCGGCCCGGGACGACGGCGCGGACGGTGTCGAAGAAGACGTCGTGCTCGACGGCGATGCCCGCCGCGCGCAGGCCGGCCGCGACGGCGGCGGCGCGGGCGTGGGTGCGCTCCGCGATCGCGCGGAGGCCGTCGGAGCCGTGGTAGACGGCGTACATCGAGGCCACGATCGCCAGGAGCGCCTGGGCGGTGCAGATGTTGCTCGTCGCCTTCTCGCGGCGGATGTGCTGCTCGCGGGTGGCGAGGGCGAGGCGCAGGCTCACCGCGCCGTCGGCGTCGGTCGAGACGCCGACCAGGCGGCCCGGGAGCTGCCGCTCGAGGCCCTTGCGGACGGCCATGAAGGCCGCGTGCGGGCCGCCGTAGAAGAGGGGGACGCCGAAGCGCTGCGCGGAACCGACCGCGACGTCCGCGCCCAGCTCCCCCGGAGAGGTGAGCAGCGTGAGGGCCAGCAGGTCGGCGGCGACGGTGACGAGCGCGCCGCGCTCCTTGGCCTCCGCGACCAGGCCGCGCGCGTCCAGCACGCGGCCCGACGCGCCCGCCTGCTGCACGACCACGCCCACGAGGTCGCCCTCCGGCAGCGCGCCGCCCGCGGCGACGACCGCGTCCAGGCCCGCCGCGAGGCCGCCGTCGAGGCCCGCCACGACGACGGGCAGCCCGATGGCCTCCGCGCGGCCGCGCGTCACGGCCAGGCTCTGCGGGAACAGGTCGGCGTCGAGCACGACGTAGCCGCTCTTCGCGCGCGAGGCGCGCCACATGAGGGCGACGGCCTCGGCGACGGCGGTCGCCTCGTCGAGCAGGGAGGCGCCGGCGATGGCCAGGCCGGTGAGGTCCTCGACGGCCTGCTGGAAGTTGAGGAGCGCCTCGAGCCGGCCCTGCGAGATCTCCGGCTGGTAGGGCGTGTAGGCCGTGTACCAGGCGGGGGACTCGAGCACGTTGCGTCGGATCACCGGGGGAGTGGTGGTGCCGTAGTAGCCGAGGCCGATCATCTGGCGCTTGACCTGGTTCTTCCCCGCGAGGTCGCGCAGGTGGGCCAGCACCGCGGCCTCCGAGCGGGCGGCGGGCAGGTCCAGCGGGCGGTCCGCGCGGATCGATGCCGGGACGGCGGCGTCGACGAGCGCGTCGAGGTCGGCGTGGCCGAGCTGCTCCAGCATCGCGGCGACCTCACGGCCCCGCGGGCCGATGTGCCGGTCGGCGAAGACGTCCGGGTCGACGCCGGTGCCCTGCGAGGGCAGGTCGTGCGGGGTGGTGGTCACGTCGGACGCTCCGAAGGTCGGGCCGGGCAGGCGGGGGACGGGCAGGTCCTCCCCGCTCTGTCATCCGACGCGCACACGTCGACCTGAGAGTTTTGCCGGTCCGCCATAGACGTCGCCGCAGGCGTGGCCTGCGACGTCGACGGGGCGCGCCGACTTGCACCGTCGGTGGGCCCGCACCGCCACGAGGACGATGCCGGGCCGCTTTCCAGAGTTGCCTCGCCGTGACGGTACGGGGTGCCTGAGAGATTCCCGGGGAGGGTTGCTCCTTCGGCGCCGGCCGGCCTCCATCGGGGGCGCGGCGCGAGCTCTCCCGTCGCGGTTCGAGCGGCTATGTGGCGGAGGCACCGGTCGGCGCCGCCGCGTTGTGGTGGCAGCCGTGCTGCCGTGTGACGCGGCCGATCCTACCCGGCCGCGCCGCTCGGCCGGGCCTTGCGGGCGTCCCGCGCACGGGTCCCCGTCGCGAACGCGCCCACCACCAGCACCGCGCCGGCGAGCACCAGGTACAGCGCCAGCAGCTGCGCCGACGTCGCGACGTCCGATCCGGGGCGCAGCAGCATGACGAGGCCGAGCACGATCCACAGGACCGCGTTGACGAGCTGCCAGTCCCACGACGCCGTCCGCAGCGCCCGCCCCCGCAGCGCCCCGATCACGCCGACGACGCCCGCCGCGCACGCCCACACCGCCACGACCAGGTACATCACCGGCCCGGTCATCGACGGCCACACGATGATGAGGACACCGGCGAGGAGGCTCACCACCCCGGCGATGAGGCGCCAGCTGATCTCGTCGCCCGCGCCCTGCGGGCGACCCGAGCGCTTGGTCGGGGCGCCCTCGACGGTGAGCAGCACGCCCTGCACCACGATCAGCGCCCCGACGAGCCACCGCACCCAGACGAGCCCGCGGTCCGGGTTCGCGAACAGCACGATCCCCGCCGCGAGGTACAGCAGCGCGCGCAGGTAGACCAGGCCCCAGAGGCGCCGCGCGACGCCGAACGTCCGGTCGGACAGGGGAGCCGCCCCCGTGCCGGACGTGCCGGCCGACCCCGATGTCGTTCCGCTCATGCTCGCGATGCTAAGAGCGCTCCCGCCCGGTCGCGCGCCGGGGACCAGCGGCGTCGTCGGGCCGGGACGCCGCTCAGCCGAGCTCGAGGTCGCGCGTCACCTCGACCATCGCGTCGACGACGGCGCGCACGGCCGGGCCCGGCTCGTGCCGCGTGGCCCGGTGCCGCGCGGCGATCCGCCGGGTGCCGAGGCCGGCGAGCCGCGCGACCTCGACGCCTTCCGGCACGTCCCCACCCTGCAGGGCGAGCGCCGGCAGCATCGCGACGCCCTGGTTCGCCGCGACGAGCGCGAGCGCGGTGTCGAAGTCGAAGAACCGGTGCCGCTGGCTGACGCTCGTCCCGAGGGTCCGGGCCAGACGGCGCAGCGCGCGGTCGGACGCCGTGTCGGCCTCGGCGCCCACCCACTGCAGGCTCGCCAGGTCGTCGAGCCGCTCCGGCATCGGCAGGCCGGCCGGCACGACGACGCACCACGGCTCGTCGAGCAGCGGCACGTCGTGCACGCCGCGCGGCGCGGGGGAGTCCATGTCGGCGTCGCGCTCGAGGAGGATCACGTCGAGGTCGCCGGCGCGCAGCATCCGGATCGCCTCGGCGGGCTCGTGCTCGCGCACGTCGACCTCGACGCCGGGGTAGCGCTCCGCCAGGTCGAGCAGCATGGGCGCGACGACGGCGCGGATCGCCGTCTGGAACGCGCCGAGGACGACGCGGCCGCTCACGCCCTCGCCGAGCGCGGCGATGGCCTGCCGGGCCTCCAGCAGCTCGGCCTCGATGCGCTCGCCCGCCTCGGCCAGGACGCGGCCGGCCGGGGTGAGGGTGACGCCGCGGGGCCCACGGTCGAGGACAGCGAAGCCCTCCTCGGCCTCCAGGCGGGCGATCTGCTGGGAGACCGCCGACGGGGTGACATGCAGAAGATCTGCTGCCGCGAGCACGCCCCCGGCGCGGTGCACGGCAAGGAGGAAGGCAAGTCTCCGTGGGTCGGTGGCCATGTAGGAATACTACATACCTCTCGGAGAAGGATTTGATTGTGCTGAACGCGGTTCGTGCCGCAGAATCGTTTCGACGCCAGGCCGGTGCATCGCCCCGGCCCCCGGTCCGTCCGGGGGGCGGCGTCCACATCCCTCAGCTTCTTCCTCTGCCGTGGCACACCTGTGCCCCGCCGACCTACCCGGAGGTGCCCGTCATGACGATCTCCCTGCTGACCGTGATTACTGCCCTCGGGTGGGGCGGCGCCCTCGCCGGGCTCGTCGCCTACGGGATGGTGAGCAAGGGCCGCTGGACCGCGAACTCCTTCGCGTTCCAGGTCACGAACATGGCCGGCGCCGTCGTCATGACCGTCGTCGCGGGAGTCAACGGCGTGTGGCCGTCCGCCGCCGCGAACGTCGCGTGGATCGTCATCGGCGCGCAGACCCTGGTCACGGTCCAGAAGGCCCGCGCCGCCGGCCGCCGCGAGCAGGAGGACGTCGCGCGGGTCGAGTCGGCCGCGCAGGTCGACCTCGCCGCCTGACCCCGGCCTCCCATCGAGGGCGTCAGGACCGACGCCGGACGACCGCGGGCACCACGGCCCACAGCCCGAGCAAGACGACGGCTGCGGCGCCGCCCACGACGAGCCCAGCCGCCCGGCCCACGACGACGTCGAAGATCAGCAGCGCCGTCCCGGCGAGCGCGACGGCGAGCAGCACCAGCCCGGCGCGCGCCATCCGGTCGCCGCCCGTGACCACCGAGCGCTTGAGGTGCTTGCGGAACAGCGCCCGGTGCAGCGCCACGGGCGCCACGAGCAGGCCCGTCGTCGCGACGCACACCAGCACGAGCACCAGGTACACCCCGCGCTGGTAGTCGTCGAGGTCACCGAACCGCGACTGGAACGGCAGGATCAGCAGGAACCCGGTGAGGATCTGCACGCCCGTCTGCATGACGCGCAGCTCCTGCAGCAGCTCGTTCCAGTTGCGGTCGGACCGCTGCTCCGGCGTCTCCGGGCGGCGGTCGGACCGCCCGGGCGTGCCGATCGGATCCTCGGTCATCGCGGCTCGCCGCCCTCCGCGCCGAGCGTCACGTCGACGACGACGGCGCGGTGGTCGCTGACACCCAGGTCGACGGCGCGGGCCGCAGCGAGCGCGGCCACCGGCCCGTCGGCCAGCGCGTGGTCGATGCGGAGCCGCGGGCGCGCCCGCGGGTAGGTCGGCACGTGCACCAGCTCGCGCCAGCCCGTGCGGCGGGCGGGCACGTCGTCCCGGGTGTTCAGGTCGCCGAGCAGCACCAGGGGCCGCGGCGCGTGCCGCAGGCGGCGCCGGAGGCGGTGGAGCTGCCACGTCTTCCAGGGGTCCGCCCAGGACAGGTGGGTCGCGACGACGGTCAGCGGCCCCTCGGGCGTCTCGACGGCGGCCGCGACCGCCACCCGCGGCTCGTCCGCGCCGAAGGGCGGCAGCCCCGGCACGTTCAGCCCCGGCAGCCGCATCGGGTGCCAGGCGCGCACAGGGTGGCGGCTGAGGAGCGCGACGCCGTACCCGTCAGGCGCGGGGGAGCGGCCGTCGTCGGTCAGCGCGACGGCCCGCGACCTGCGACGCCGCCCGTCGAGCGGGCCCCGGAGCGCGGGGACGAACCGGTGCTCCGGCATCCTCAGTACCTCCGCGAGGCGGTAGGTCTGGGCCTCGCCGCCCGAGCGCCGCTGCCCGTGGTCCACCTCCTGCAGCGCGAGGACGTCGGCGTCTAGCGCGGCGAGCGCGGCGCCGAGCCGCGCGAGGTCCACCCGCCGTCCGTCCACCACCGCGTGCTGGACGTTCGCCGTCACGAGCCGGATCATCCACCCCTCCGTCCGCCGCGCTGGCCCGGACCTCCGCGAGGTAGTCCCGATCCCGCCGAGGTAGTTCGAGATCTCGCGAGGTAGTTCCTGTCCTCGCGAGGTAGTCCGGATCTCGGCGAGGTAGTGCGAGCCTCCCGCACGACGTGCGACTTCGCACCCACGACCGGGGAGAACCGTGACTACCTCGCCGTGATCCGCACTACCTCGCGGAATTTCGAACTACCTCGCGGGGCCAAGAACTACCTCGCCGAATTGCGCACTACCTCGCGGGGACGGGACCGGCTCGGCGTCAGAGGGTGCGGTGCCAGGCGACGATGCGGTCGACGGCGCGGGTGACGACGTCGGGGGCGGCGGCGAAGGAGAGGCGCACCCAGTCGCCGCCGTGCACGGAGTCGAAGTCGGCGCCCGGCGTGATCGCCACGTCGCCCTCGGCGAGCAGACGGCGGCAGTAGGCGACGGAGTCGCCGCCGACGGCGTCGCGGAAGCCGGCGACGTTCCCGTACAGGTAGAACGCGCCGTCCGCGGGGGCGACGGGCCGCCAGCCGAGCTCGTCGACGCGGTCGAGCAGGGCCTCGCGCGACGCCGCGTAGCTCGCGACGTTGTCGGCCGCGGCGGCGTACCCGGCGGGGGAAAACGCCGCGACACCGGCGTGCTGCGCCAGCGCGGGCGGCGAGAGGGCGACGTTGCCGGCGAGGGCGTCGACGGGGCCGACCAGCTCGTCGGGCAGCACGAGCCAGCCCAGACGCCAGCCGGTCATCGCCCAGTACTTGGAGAACGAGTTCACGACGACGGCGCCGGAACCTGTGTACATCGCGGCGGTGGCCTGCTGTACATCGGTCGAGTAGGCGATGCCGTGGTAGATCTCGTCGCTGATCAGGCGCACGTCGTGCTCCTCGCACCAGCGCGCGAGCGCGGCCAGCTCGGCGGGCGGCAGCATCGTGCCGGTCGGGTTGGCGGGGGACGCCACGACCAGGCCGTCGAGCCCGCCGTCGTAGTACGCCTCCATGAGCTGGGAGACCGTGGGCTGGTACCGGGTGTCCGGGCCGCAGTCGAGCTCCACCACCTCGCACCCGAGCGCCGCGAGGATGTTCTTGTACGCCGGGTAGCCGGGGCGCGCGAGCGCCACGCGGTCGCCGACGTCGAACGCCGCGAGGAACGCGAGCAGGAACCCGCCGCTCGACCCGGTCGTCACGGCGATCCGCGCCGGGTCCACCTCGACGTCGTACCAGCGCCGGTAGTGGCCGGCGATCTCCTGACGCAGGGCGGGCACGCCCATCGCCTCCGTGTACCCGAGGTCCGCGTCCCGCAGGAGGGAGGCGGCCTTCTCGCGGACGACGTCGGAGGCGCCGGTCGACGGCTCGCCCGCGCAGAGGTTGAGCACGTCGTGCCCGGCGGCGCGCCGCTCGTTCGCGGTGGCCAACACCTGCATGACGGCGAACGGCGGCACGTGGCTGCGGCGCGAGACCTTCATACCGCCATCATGCCGGGTCACCTCGCCGCGACGCCGCCGGGCCCACCCCTAGGCTGGAAGCAGCCGACCCGAGGGGAATGCCGATGTTCCGACGACGCCGCAACCAGGAGAGCGAGCAGGACGGCGACCCGGCGCGCCGTGCCGCGCAGTACCGGGTGGACCGGGAGGCGGCCGCCGAGGCCGCGGCCGCGGAGGACGCGGGCGACGCCGCACCCGAGGAGGCCGTCGGGCCGGGCCGCGCCCAGCGCCGCATGGACGACCGCGCCCTGTGGGTGGACACCGTCGTCGACCAGGCGATCCGGCGCGGAGAGTTCGACGACCTGCCGCTGGAGGGCAAGCCCATCCCCGGCCTGCGCGGCACGCACGACCCGGACTGGTGGCTCAAGAACCTCGTGGAGCGCGAGCAGATCACCGGCGTCCTGCCCGCGGGGCAGCTGCGTCGGGACGACGCCGAGCTCGACGAGACCCTCGACCGCGAGCCCGAGGAGGCGCGCGTGCGCAGCATCGTCGAGGAGTTCAACGCGCGCGTGGTGGACGCGCGCCGCCAGCTCATGGGCGGCCCGCCGGTCGTGACGCCCACGCGCGACGTCGAGCGCGAGGTGGCGCGGTGGCGCGAGCGCCGTCGCGCCCGCGGGATCTTCTGAGCGCGCCGTGGGAGACGTCGTCGTCGTGACGGGCCCGCCGGGCGCGGGCAAGTCCGCCGTGACCGCCGCGCTCGCCGACCTGGCCGGGCGGTCCCTGTTGCTGGAAGCCGACTGGTTCTTCGGCCGCTGGCGGCGCGGCGGCGTCGACCCGTGGCTGCCGGAGGCAGCGTCGCAGACGGTGGTGGCGGGGCGCGCGGCACTCGCCGCGACGGTCGAGCTCGCCCGAGCGGACGCCCTCGTCGTCTACGACGGCGTGCTGCACGCGGGCGACGCGCGCGAGCTCGCGACGCTGGCCGCGGACGCCGGCGCCGTCGTGCACCGCGCCGTCCTGCTGCCGCCGGTCGACGTCTGCCTGCAACGGGTGGCAGCCCGCACCGGGCACGGCTTCGACGACCCCGTCGCGACGCGCTCCATGCATGCCGCCTTCGCGGCGGAGGCGGACGGCGTTCCGGCGCACGCGGTCTGGAGCGGCACCGACGCCTCGCCGCGGGAGGTCGCCCGTGCGATCCGCGACCGGGTCACCACGGGCGCGCTGCGGGTGCCGGTGCACGACGGCGCCCTGCCACGCCCGGAGCACGCGGCCGTCGGCGTCACGGGGACCGTCGGCGCTGCTCGCGGGCGCGGAGGGCGCCGCAGGCTGATCGAGGGCTAGCTCACTCGACGTACGCGAGCGCGTCGATCTCGACGAGCATCTCCTCGCGCGGCAGGCCGACCATCACGGTGGTGCGCGACGGGAGCACGGCGTCCGGGCCGAGGCGCTCGGTGAGGAAGGCGCCGTAGGCGTCGTTCATCGCGGCGAAGTCGTCACGGGTGGTGAGGTAGACGCGCAGCATGACGACGTCCGCCATCGTGCCGCCGCCGGCCGTCACGATCGCCTCGACGTTCTGCAGCGTGCGCGTGGTCTGCGCGGCGACGTCGCCCGGGTAGAGGTACTCGTTGGTGGCGGGGTCGACGGGGCCCTGGCCGGAGACCTGGAGCAGGTTCCCGACGCGGACACCCTGGTGGAAGGTGTGCGCGGGGGCGGGCGCCTGATCGGTGGAGATCGCGGTCTTGGTGGTCATGCCGGGGTCCTTTCGGTGGATGGCGTGCGGGGCGCGTCGTGCCCCGCCCAGTCGTCCTCGACGGCGGCGGCGGTCGCCGTCACGAGGGGGACGAGGTCGCGGACCCCGTCCAGGTCGAGGATCACGTCGGGCACGGAGACGGACACCGCTGCCACGATCGTGCCGGACGCGTCGCGCACCGCCGCGCCGACGCAGTTGACGAAGGGCTCGTGCTCGGCGGCGTCCTGCGCCCAGCCCTGCTCGCGCACGCGCGCCAGCTCGGCGCGGTACGCGTCGGCGTCGGTGAGGGTGCGGGGCGTGTAGGCGTGGAAGTCGGTGGCGCCGAGCAGCTGGGCGAGGCGGCCCTCGGGGAGCTCGGAGGCGAGCACCTTCCCGACGGCGGTGGCGTGCAGCGGGGCGGGCAGCCCGAGCTCGGAGTACATGCGCACGGAGCTGGTGCTCTCGACCTTCGCGACGTACACGGGTCGCGTGCCCTCCAGGACGGCGAGGTGCACGGCCTGCCCGCCGGTGTCGCGGCCGAGCCGCTCCAGGTGGGGGAGGGCGACGTCGCGCACGGCGTGCCCCTCGAGCGCCTGACGACCGAGCTCGAACAGGCGCGAGCCGAGCGAGTAGCGGTGCCGGTCGTCGCGGCGCACGAAGCGCTCGTCCTCGAGCGCGCGCAGCAGACGCAGCACGGTGGTCTTGTGGACGCCGAGCTCCTGGGCGAGGTCGTCGAGGGTGCGAGGGCCCTGTCCGAGGAGGCCGACGATCCGCAGCGCACGCCCCACGCTCTGGCTCAACGGACCCTCCCTGACCTGCCTCCCGGCTCGCGGTCGCCCACCGCCGGGGACATGCTCGAACTCGTGCTGGATTGACGGCACGACCGGCGCGATGTTAGCAAGGTGCGTCATCATGCGCAACGAACGTTGCGCTATACGCAACGCAGCGGGGAGGGTCTGTCGATGGACCGCACCGGAGCCGACGACGCCTGTCGGATCGACCGTGAGAAGGTCGCGCAGCGCGACGCCGAGCAGGTCGGCTGGCGTCACAAGGCGCTGCCGCCGGACCTCTGGGGGCTCACCGTGGCGGAGGTCCGCGAGCGCCGGCCCCGGCTGTCGGAGCTCCCGACGCCGCTGCTCACGCTGTCGCGCACCGCCCTCGACACCAACCTGCGCGTCATGGCCGACTGGTGCGCGGAGCGCGGGCTCGACCTCGCGCCCCACGGCAAGACGACGATGTCGCCGCAGCTGTGGGCCGAACAGCTCGACGCTGGCGCGTGGGCCATCACGGTCGCGAACCCGTTCCAGCTCGGCGTCGCGCTCGAGTTCGGCGTCGGCCGCGTCATGGTGGCGAACAGCGTGATCTCGCCGCTGGCGCTGCGCTGGATCGCCGACGAGCTGGCCGCCGACCGCGACCTGCGCGTGCTGGTCTGGGCGGACTCGCCGGCCACGGTCGACCTCATGCACCAGGCGCTCGCGGCGCACGTCGCCGCCGCCGGCTCCCGTCCCCCGATCGACGTGCTCGTCGAGCGCGGCGGCGCCGGCGGTCGCACGGGCGCCCGCGACCTCGAGACCACGCTGTCGGTCGCCGAGCGCGTCGTCGCCTCCCCGCACCTGCGCCTCGCCGGCGTCGCCGGCTACGAGGGCGCGCTCGCCCACGACTCCGACGCCCACAGCCGGGACGTGGTGCGCGGCTACCTGGACGACATGGTCGAGGTGCACCAGCGCCTCGCCGAGGCCGGCCGCTACGAGGTCGACGTGCCCGTGGTGTCCGCGGGCGGCAGCGCCTACTTCGACCTCGTCGACGAGGTCCTGTCCCCGCTGACCACGCAGGGCGCACGCGTCGTGCTGCGCAGCGGCGCGTACGTGGTGCACGACGACGGCTTCTACCGCCACATCTCGCCGCTCGGCGAGGAGCCGCGCACCGGCGGGCCGGGGTTCCGCAGCGCCATGCACGGCTGGGTGCGCGTCACCTCGCAGCCCGAGCCGGGCCTCGCGCTCTTCGACGCGGGCAAGCGCGACCTGCCCTTCGACGAGGGCCTGCCCGAGGCGCAGCTCCGCCGCCCCCGCACGGCAGGGGAGGACGCCTCGCCGGTCACGGGTGTGCAGGTCACGGCCCTGAACGACCAGCACGGCTTCCTCCGCTGGGAGGGGGACGCGCCGGTGGCCATCGGCGACGAGCTGCGGCTCGGCCTGTCGCACCCCTGCACGGCGATGGACAAGTGGTCGCTCGTGCCGGTGGTCGACGACGCCGACGCGGCCGACCCGGTCGTCGTCGACCTCGTGCGCACGTGGTTCTGAGGACGGCGCGATGACCGCCGACCTGCTGGTCCGGGACGCCCTGGTGCTGGACGGCACGGGGGCGCCGGGCGTCGTCGCCGACGTCGCCGTCGAGGCGGGGCGCATCACTGCCGTCGACCCGGGCCGGTCCGACGTCCGCGCGGCGGGCGCGCGCCGCACGGTGGACGCGGCCGGCCGCGCCCTGACGCCGGGTTTCATCGACATGCACGCGCACTCGGACGTGCAGATCCTGGCCAACCCGGACCACATGGCGAAGGTGAGCCAGGGCGTCACGCTCGAGGTGCTGGGCCAGGACGGGCTGTCGTTCGCCCCGGTGGATGACCGCACCCGCTCGGCGATCCGCGCGCAGATCGCGGGCTGGAACGACGACCCGCCGGGCTTCGCCTGGGACTGGGAGTCGGTGGCCGGCTACCTGGACCGGTTGGACCGGGGGATCGCGTGCCACGCCGCGTACCTGGTGCCGCAGGGCACGCTGCGCCACCTCGTCGTCGGGCCGGACGAGCGGCCCGCCACGACCGAGGAGGTCGCCCGGATGGGCGAGCTGCTCGCGCAGGGGATGCGCGAGGGCGCGCTCGGCATGAGCAGCGGGCTCACGTACACGCCCGGCATGTACGCGGACGACGCCGAGCTCGCCGCGCTGCTGCGCGTCGTCGCCGCGCACGGCGGCTACTACAGCCCGCACACCCGGTCGTACGGCAAGGGCGCCCTCGAGGCGTACGCGGAGATGATCGACCTCGCGCGGGCCACGGGCTGCGCGCTGCACCTCACGCACGCGACCATGAACTTCGCGCCCAACAAGGGCCGCGCGGGCGACTTCCTCGCCCTCGTCGACCGGGCTCTCGACGACGGCGTGGACGTCACGCTCGACACCTACCCGTACCTGCCGGGCTCGACGACGCTCAGCGCCGTCCTGCCGAGCTGGTCGTTCTCCGGCGGCCCGGACGCGCTGCTGGCGCGGCTCGCCCACCCGGCGGTCCGCGCCCGGATCCTGTACGAGGTCGAGCACGTGGGCACCGACGGCTGCCACGGGTGCGTCGCCGAGTGGGACACCCTGGAGATCAGCGGCGTACAGAACCGTGCCCTCGACATGTACGTGGGCCGGACGATCGAGCAGATCGGCCGCGACGAGGGCCGCGCCCCCGGCGAGGTCTTCGTCGACCTCCTGGTCACGGACCGGCTCGGCACCACGATCCTGCAGCACGTGGGCCACGAGGAGAACGTGCGCGCGATCATGCAGCACCGCGTGCACTGCGGCGGCTCCGACGCGATCCTCGTCGGCGGCCGCCCCCACCCGCGGGCCTGGGGCACGTTCCCGCGCTACCTCGCGCGGTACGTGCGCGAGCTCGGCGTCCTCACCCTCGAGGACTGCGTGCACCACCTCACGGGCCGCCCCGCCGCCCGGCTGAGACTGACCGACCGCGGCCTGGTCCGCCCCGGCTACGCCGCGGACCTCGTGCTGCTCGACCCCGACACCGTCCAGGACAACGCGACGTTCGCCGACCCGCGCCAGCAGGCGTCGGGCATCGACCTCGTCCTGGTCGACGGCGTCGCCGTCATCGACGACGGCGCCCGCACCGACGCCCTTCCCGGCCGCGCCCTCCGGCGCACCGGGAGCGGCACCCGCTGACGTCCACGCCGACGCGGACACACAGACAGGAGACCCCTCCGATGCGATCACTGCTGCAGGCGGCAGCCGACGACCCCACCCTCGACCTGATCAACCAGCCGTGGGACAGCCACGACACGCAGGTGCTGGTGGTCACGGCCATCGGCATCGCGCTCGTCGTGGTGTTCATCGTCGTGATGAAGATGCACGGCTTCCTCGCCCTGATCCTCGGGTCGGTGTTCGTGGGGATCGGCTCCGGCATCGCGCTCACCGACGTCGCGAAGACGATCGAGGCGGGCGTGGGATCCGTGCTCGGCGGGGTGGGCGTCCTCATCGTGCTCGGCGCGATGCTCGGCAAGCTCCTCGCGGACTCCGGAGGAGCCGACGAGATCGTGGCGAAGATCCTGCGCGGTGGCAAGGGCAGCCTGCCGTGGCGCATGGCGCTCATCGCGTTCATCATCGGCATCCCGATGTTCTTCGAGGTCGGCCTGGTGCTGCTGATCCCCGTGATCATGCTCGCCGTCCGGCGCTCGGGCCTGCCCGCGATGCTGCTCGCGATGCCCGCGCTCGCCGGCCTGTCCGCGCTGCACGGCTTCATCCCGCCGCACCCCGGCCCGCTCGCCGCCATCGCCAACCTGGGTGCCGACGTCGGCACCACGATGGCGCTCGGCCTGCTCATCGCGATCCCGGTCGTCGTCCTCGCCGGCCCCGTGTGGGGCCGGTTCGCGGCGCGGCTCGTGCCGATCGGCGCCCAGGGCTCGGGCGGCGGCATCGTCGCCGAGGACGCCGGCTCGGCCGAGGAGGGGACGCTCGCCAGCCGTCGCCCCACCTTCGCCCTGACCCTCACGACGATCCTCAGCCCGGTGGTGCTCATGCTGCTGCGCGCCGCCGTCGAGGTCTGGGGCGACCCGTCCGCGGGGTACTACGGGTTCATCGTCTTCATCGGCGAGCCGATGATCGCGCTGCTCATCGCCGTCCTGCTCGCCATGGTCACCTTCGGCACGAGCGTCGGCTTCTCCCTGTCGGGCATCGCGTCGAAGATGACCGACAGCCTCAAGCCCATCGCGAGCGCCACGATGATCGTCGGGGCGGGCGGCGGCTTCAAGCAGGTCCTGGTCGACGGCGGCACCGGCATCGCGATCGGCAAAGCCGCCGTGGCCATGAGCCTGTCCGTGCTGCTGCTGGGCTGGATGATCGCCGCGCTGGTGCGCATCGCGACCGGCTCGGCCACGGTCGCGACCATCACCGCGTCCGGCATCGTGGCGCCGCTCGCCTCGGGCCTGTCCCCGACGCACCTCGCGCTCGTCGTGCTGGCCGTCGGCGCCGGGTCGCTGATCCTGTCGCACGTGAACGACGCGGGGTTCTGGCTGGTCAAGGAGTACTTCGGCATGACCGTCGGGCAGACGTTGAAGACGTGGACCGTGATGGAGACGCTCATCGCCGTGCTCGGCCTGGCCTTCACCGCGCTGCTCTGGCTCGTCGTGTAGCGCGGTCCGGTCGCGCGCGCGCACCGGGTTCCTTACCTTCGGGGCGTGGAGGACCCCGGCACCGACAGCACCCCGCAGCCCGACGCCTGGCAGCCCGACGTGCTGCCCGGCTTCGAGCAGCGCACGCTGCGGCTGGCGGACGACTTCGAGGGGGAGGTCGTCGCGACGCTGGTGCGACGGGCGCTCGGCCCGGGCGACCCCGGGGGTGGGGTGCCGGACGCCGGCGTCGACGTGCTGTACGTGCACGGCTGGACCGACTACTTCTTCCAGACCCACCTCGCCGCGTTCTGGGAGCGGCAGGGCGCGCGGTTCTACGCCCTCGACCTGCGCAAGTACGGCCGCAGCCTGCGCGAGCACCAGACGCCCGGCTTCGTCACGGCGCTCGTGACGTACGACGAGGACATCGAGGCCGCGCTGGCCGCCATCGGGCACGGCCCGGAGCCGTCGTCGGACCGCCGGCTCGTGCTCATGGGCCACTCGACGGGCGGGCTGGTGCTCAGCCTGTGGGCGGCGCACAAGCCGGGCCGTGCCGCGGCGCTCGTGCTCAACAGCCCGTGGCTGGAGTTCCAGACCCGCAGCGTGGGCCGCTGGATGCTGGAGCCGGGGCTGCGGGCGCAGGCGGCGCTCGCGCCGCGCAGCCACCTGGTGAACGTCGACCTCGGCTTCTACGTGCGCAGCGTGTCCGACCGCTACGACGGGGCCTGGCAGATCGACCCCGCCTGGCGCCCCGACAACGGCTGGCGCACCACCCCGGCGTGGCTGACGGCCATCTTCCAGGGGCAGGACCGGGTGTCGCGCGGCCTCGGCATCGACGCCCCCGTGCTGGTGCTGCTGTCGGCGCGCTCGACGGCGCCCGTGCGGTGGACCCCGGAGATGCTGCGCTCCGACTCGGTGCTGGAGGTGGGCGGCGTGGCGCGGCGCGTGCCCGCGCTCGGCAGCCTCGTCACGCTGGTCCGGCTCGACGGCGCCCTGCACGACGTGACCCTCTCGGCCCCCGACGTGCGGGAGGCGGTGTGGCGCGAGACGGCCCGCTGGTTCGCCGCCTACGTCCCGCCGTGGCCCGCGCCCGAGGAGCCGGAGCCGGAGCGGGCGGGGTCGTGGTGGCGGCGGACGTTCCGGCGGAGGGACCGCGTCACAGGTCCCGCACCATCTCCAGCTCCTCCCCCTGCTCGAGGGTGAAGCGGACGCCCGAGGGCGCGAAGCCGAGCTTGCGGTAGGCGGCCTGTGCGCGCGGGTTGTCGACGTGCACGCACAGCCGCGCCCGCTCGACGCCCTGCCCGCGACCCCACTCCTGCACGCCGTCGAACAGCCGCCCCAGCAGGCCCGCGCCCCGGAACTCCGGCCGCACGAACACGCCCACCAGGTGCACCTGGCGCCGCTCGACCGGGCCGCCCAGCACGTCCGTCGCGCCCGGCTCCTCGACGAGCCCGGTGACCGCGCCCACCCAGCAGCCGTCCTCGTCGACGGCGACGTACGCCGCCACCGCGTCGCTCGTGGCGGCCGTGGCCGCGCGGTGCTCCCAGAACACGTCCTCCTTGGCCGCGGCCACCTCGTGCGTCTCGAGGAACGCGACGGGGGCCGCCGGGTCCAGCAGCGCTGCGAGGCGCAGCTCGCGGGTCTCGCGCCACTCATCGGCGCGGGCGCGGCGGACGGTGAGCGTCGGGTGCGTCGTCATGCGGGCGATCCTTCCATCCCGGCGTCCCGTCGAGCCGCGGGATTCCGACCCTGCCGCGCCGGGGGCCCTCCAGAGGACGACACGGCGGCGGGCCAGACGGCGTGTCGCTCGGTGTGTCGTCGGCGCCGCGGACCGGCGGCCGGTTCAGTCGCCGAGCCGCGCCCGGACGTGCGCGACGACGCCGTCGGCGGCGGCCTCGATCTCGGCCAGGCAGTCCTCGAAGCCGGCCTCGTCCCCGTACCAGGGGTCGTCGACGTCGAGCCGCTGCTCGTCGCCGCCCGGCTCGACGACGGGCGCGTCGGGGTCGAACGAGCGGTACATCCGGATCTCGGCGAGGCCGTCGGCGGGCGAGCCGTCCACGAGCCGCCGCAGGCGCCGGGCGTGCTGGGCCGTCATGGGCAGGAGCAGGTCGTAGGAGGCGAGATCGTCGCGCGTGACCTGGCGCGCGCGGTGACCGTCGCCGACGGGGTAGCCGTGGGCCGCCAGCGTGCGGCGGGCACGACGGTCCACGGGGTTCCCGTGCTCCTCGTCGCTGACGCCGGACGAGCCGACCTCGACCCGGTCGCCGAGGCCGGCGGCCTCCAACCGGTCGCGGAGCACGATCTCCGCCATCGGGCTGCGGCAGATGTTTCCGGTGCAGACGGTCATGACGCGGTACGGGGTGGCACTCACCGGCCCATTCTCGCCCGGCTCGCCCGGTCCACCCTGCCGAGGTCCCGCCGGGTCGGCCGCTCGACGGGCCCCGCGGACGCGGTCGTGCCTACCGTGGGTCATGGCGAGATGGGCGGCGGACGGGTTGATCGCCGTGACCGGGGCGAGCGGACGTCTCGGGTCACGGCTGGCGTTCCGGCTGGCGGCGGAGGGCGCGCGGCAGCGCCTCGTCGTGCGGGACCGGGCGCGCACCCCGCGCCTCAGCGACGGCCGTCCGCTCCCGGTCTCGGAGGTCGCCCTCGCGGACGGGTACCAGGACACGGCCGCGATGCGGGCGGCGTTCGAGGGCGTGCGCACCGTCTTCCTCGTGAGCGCCCGCGAGGCCCCGGACCGGGTCGCCCAGCACACGGCGACGATCGACGCGGCCGCGGCCGCGGGTGTCGAGCGCCTCGTCTACACGTCGTTCGCGGGCGCCGCCCCGGACGCGGTGTTCACTTTCGCCCGCGACCACTGGCACACCGAGCAGCACCTGGCGGAGGTCGCGGCGCGCACGGGCCTGCGCTGGACGGTGCTGCGCGACAACCTCTACCTGCACGCGCTCAGCACGTTCGTCGGGCGCGACGGCGTGATCCGCGGTCCCGCGGGGGACGGTCGGGTCGCGGCGGTGTCGCACGACGACGTCGCCGACGTCGCGACGGCCGTCATCCTCGACGAGCGCCCCGCGCGGCACGACGGCGCGGTCTACGAGGTCACGGGGCCGGAGGCGCTCACGCTCGACGAGGTCGCGACGATCCTCGGTCGGGCCGCCGGGCGTGACATCACCTACCACCCGGAGACCGAGGAGGAGGCCTACCGCTCCCGGGCCGGGTACGGCGCCGAGCCGTTCGAGGTCGAGGGGTGGGTGACGTCGTACACCGCGATCGCCGCCGGGGAGCTGGCGCACGTGTCCGACGACGTCGGCCGACTCGTGGGCCGGCCCGCCCGCTCCCTGGCGCAGTGGCTCGACGACTACCCGGGCGAGTGGGCGCACCTGCGCCGCGCCTGAGCTCCGGGACCGTCCGGCACCGGTCGCGTTCACCCTGGGGAAAACCCTTGGCCTCCCCGCGGCGGCGGGCGTAGCGTCGTCGGCACATGAGAAAGGAGGTGATCGGAGCAGTGAAGACTCTTCGGACCCATGAGGTGGTCGCGCGCTAGTCGCGTGCGCCCTTGAGCGTTTCGCGCTGTCCCCCTGACGACCAGGTCGTCCAGGCCGACGGCGCACGGGACGGGTAGCGAGTTCCTCGCGACCACCGGATCCCGCGGGTGCCGTGCCCTCGTCCAGCATGGCAGGAGGTTCGACCTCCAGCCCGCGGGCTCTTTGCTGTCCGGGGCCGACCGCACCTCAGACCAGCACCGCCGCGCGCCGCTCACGCAGGAGGCGCCGTTCCGCCTGGGCGACCAGCTCGTCCGCGCCGGCCGCCCCGGCCACCGACCACGCCGCCGCGGAGTGCAGCGTGGGCCAGGCGACCGGGTCGATGCCGCCGGACGGCTCGGCCAGCTGCGCCAGCAGGTGCTGCCGCAGCGCCTCGGCGGACGCCGCCGCCTGGAGGTCGTCCATCGCCGGCAGGGTCGCGAGGACGGCGAACCCGTCGCCCTCCACGCGCCCGGCCTCGCACCCGGCGGGCAGCGCCGCCTCGAGCCGCGCCGCCAGCTCGACGAGCACCGCGTCGCCGGCGGCCTGCCCGCGCTCGGCGTTGAGCGCGGCGAGCGCGCGCACGTCGAGCAGCACCAGCACCACGCGCGTCGCACCGCCGCGCACGAGGGCGCAGCGCCGGGTGAGCGCGTACCAGGTGGCGGGCCGGCCCTGCAGCCGTGTGAGCGGGTCGTGCGTGGACCGGTCCGCGAGCTCGGCGACGACCGCTCGCATCACGTCGGCCGTGCTCGCGGTGCCCCACGACGCCGGGCCGGGGACGAGGACGTCGTCGTAGCGCCGCGCCGCGGTCCGGGACATCGCGAGCCCGGCGACGTCCGCCACGGGCGTCCCGGGCCCGACGACGAGCGGGGCCCAGTCGGCCACGGCGCCGGTGGGCCGCCGCTCGAGGACGGCGCGCCCGTACCCGAGGCGACCGGTGAGCGCCGCGGCCAGCCCCGCGCGGGTGACGATCCCGGTCCGGGACGTATCGGCGTCGTCCTGCACCGCGACGGAACCCACCTCGGGCCGCCGGAACATCACCTCGAGCTCGCCGACCGGCATCGTGGAGCCGACCACGAGCACCGGCTGGGTCAGCTCCGCGATGGTGCCGGCGGGCGTCGTCTCGCGCGGGGCGACGTGGCGGGCCAGTCGGGCGATCTCGTCGTGCACAGCGGCAGTATGGCCGCGGCCAGGGCCGTGGTCGGGTGGTCCGACGAGAAGTTCGCCGAGCGTTCGCGCACCGTTCAGCAGAGCCGTCCGGGCGAGAAATCTCCGGTGCCCGCGGCGACGCCGCCCGCTAGCGTGCACGCATGCACGACCCGACCCCCGCGTGGCAGCTCACCGAGGACCCGCAGGCCTTCCTCGACGCGGTGGCGGGCGTGCTCGCCGCCGACCCGGTGCGGGCGACGATCGTCGCGACGACGGCCCAACGCCTCATGGAGCGCGCCGCCCGGGGGGAGCCGGCGCCCGACCACCCGCACTGGTTCGCCGTCGCGCGGACGGCGGACGGGGAGGTCGCCGGCGCGGCCATGCGGACCGCGCCCGCGCCGCCGTACCAGGCCCACCTCATGCCGATGGACGCGCGGCTCGCGACGTCGCTGGCCGACCTGCTCCTCGCGCGCGGGGAGGTGGTGCCCGCCGCGAACGGCGCCCAGGGCCCGGCCACCGCCTTCCTCCGGCGGATGGGCGAGCACGCCGGCGGCGACCTGGAGCTCGCGCGCCCGAGCCGGCTGTTCGAGCTCGGCACGCTGGTCCCGCCGGCGCGCGCGCCAGGGGGCGGGCCGCGGCTCGTCGCCGCGGACGAGCTGGACGTCGCCCACGCGTGGATCGGCGACTTCGCGGCCGCCGCGGACGCGCAGGCCGGGCGCGCGCCAGGCGCGACGGTCACCCCGCCGCCCCGCGACACGGTGGAGCGCCGCGTCGCCGACCGCAAGCTCTGGTGGTGGGAGGACGACGGCGAGCCCGTGTCGCTCGTCGGCTTCATGGGCCCGGCGCTCGGCGTGGCCCGCATCGGCCCGGTGTACACGCCCGCCGTGCACCGCGGCCGCGGCTACGCGGGGGCCCTGGTCGCACACGTGTCCGCGCTGCTGCGCGACGCCGGACACCGCGTGTGCCTGTTCACCGACCTGGAGAACCCGGTGTCGAACGCCCTCTACGAGCGCCTCGGCTACCGCAAGGTGGTCGACATGGGCGAGCTGCGGATCGCGTCATGACCTCTGACGACGCCCGCGGCGTCCCCGACGTGGCCGGGCTGCGGCGCGGCGCCCGCGAGCGCGCGCTGGCCCGGCCGCGCCTCCCGTTCGCGGGCGCGGTGGAGGACGCGGTGCACGACGGCGTCGCGCTGCGCCGCTACACGCCGGAGGCCCGGCACCCCGGGGCGGCGGCCGTCTTCCTGCACGGCGGGTACGGCCTGTTCGGCGACCTCGAGCTGCAGGACGGCTGGTGCCGCCGTGCGGCGGAGGCCCTGGGCGTCGTCGTGCTGTCGGTGGACTACCGGCTCGCCCCGGAGTCGTCGCTGGACGACGCGGCGGCGGACGCGCTCGCGGCCGTCGACCTCCTCGCCCGGGAGGGTTTCGACCGGCTGTACCTGGACGGCGACTCCGCCGGTGGCGCGGTCGCGACCCTCGCCGCGGCGCGCGGCCGGCACCCGCTCGCCGGGCTGCTGCTCACCAACCCGAACCTCGACCTGTCGCTGGCGACCTACGACGACTCCCTGCCCGGCGGACCCGGCCGCGAGCTCTCGGAGTACGCGATGCGGGCGTGGACGGGCGTCGCGCCGGCGTCCGCGCCGCGCCTGCACCTGTCGGCGCGGGGCCTGCCGCCCACGGTCCTCGCCGTCGGCGAGCGGGACTCGCTGCTGCCGGAGGCGCGCGCGCTGGCCGCGGCGTGCCACCGCGACGGCGTGCCGTGCCGGCTGCTGGAGCTGCCCGGCGCGGAGCACGGGTTCGTCGGCACCCCCCTGGCGGGCGAGGTGCTCGCCGGAGCCGCGGCGTTCTTCGGCCTCGGAGCCTGACCGGTCAGCGCCCGAGGTCGGCCGCGGAGCGCAGCGCGTCCCGCCGCGCGAGGCCGGCGAGCAGGTCGGCCACCTGCACCCGGGGGTCGCGCCGGGAGTCCACCTGCCGCACGCCGAGCAGCGGCGGCGGGGCGGGGGACACGGCCGCCGCGAGACTCGCCGCCAGGAGGGCGGTGCGCTGCGGGGTGAGCGCGCTCTGCTCGTCGTGCACGACGGCGACCGACCGGCTCCCGCCGCTCCACCGCAGCGCGGTCCCCGCGAGCGCCGGGACCAGCGGCTCGAGCGGCGGCGGGACGGCGGGGTCGCCGTCGAGCAGGCGTCCGAGCACCCCGACGACGTCGGCCGGGGTGAGCGTGGCGAGTCCCGGCAGGTCGCGCGGGGCCAGCGCGAGGAAGCGGTCGACGGCGCCGCGATCCACCCGGCGGCGGTGCTTGAGCCGCGTCATCGCGACGAACGCGGCGAGGAGGTCCCCGCGCTCCCGCAGCGTCGCCGCGGCCGCGCCGTGGTCACGGCCGAGCGGCGTGCCGTCGAGGTATGACGGCGCCCCGCCCAGCAGGTCGAGCACCCGCCCGGCGAGGTGGTCGCGCTTGTCCACGACCTCCACGGTCGACCGCCCGTCGAGCACGTCCCGGAACCACGCCACCGCCTCCGGCTGCCCGGGCCGCAGCAGCAGGTGGGCCTTGTGCTCGGTCGTCCCGCGATGGTGGAACCGGGTCCGCAGCGTGCCGAGCAGCTCCGCTGCCTCCGCCTCCGTGAGGTCGACGCCCGCGTGCACGATCACCGGCGACGCCGGGTCCAGCAGGTTGGTCCCGGAGAACCCCGACTCGTCGCACGCGACCTCGACGACGGCGGCAGGCTCTCCGGCGGGCACGGGCATGCGCCCATCCTGGATCGGCGCGCAGGCGCGGCACCACCAGATTGCCGCGCCGGGGACAACTGTCGCGGGCCGTCACGGCACCCGACAGGCGATTGGGGACCACCCCCTGCGCCGTGCTAATCTTCTGCGGCACGCGCGAGTGGCGGAATAGGCAGACGCGCACGGTTCAGGTCCGTGTGCCCGAGAGGGCGTGGGGGTTCAACTCCCCCCTCGCGCACGTGAAGAGAAGGTCCCGGTCAGGTTCTCCTGGCCGGGACCTTCCGCGTTCCGGACCCGCTCGAGCCTCTGGAGGGGCGGGTACGGGGTGCTCCTGGAAGGGTGGCGGTGGCGGCCGTCCGGCAGCCGAGCTCGTCCTGGCGCAGGTCGCGGGCGCGTGCCGTCACCTCGCCGTGACCTGCGGGTCCTGGTTCTGCGCCGAGCGTTCGCAGGAAATCCACACCGCGCGGAGGGGTGGTGCTGCGCCCCTGCCTACGATCTAGATAGTCTGCCCGCGAACGAGTCGGGCCGACGGGAGGAGGTGGCATGGGCGCCCTGGAGCGCTTCGAGAAGAGCGTGGAGCGCGTGATGAACAACGCGTTCGCGAAGGTTGGACGCAACAGCGAGATCAAGCCGGTCGAGCTGGCGAGTCGTCTGCGGCGCGAGGTGGACGACCGCGCCGCCGTCGTCGGGCGCGACCGCACGGTCGTGCCGAACGAGTTCACCATCGAGCTGTCCACGGCGGACTTCTCCCAGATCGACGCCTGGGGCGCGGAGACCATGGCCGACGAGCTCGCGACGAACCTCACCGAGTACGCGGCGTCGCAGCACTACGCCTTCGTGGGGCCCGTCAGCGTCTCCTTCGAGGAGCACGAGGACATCGCCGCCGGCCGCTTCGAGCTCCGTTCCGCCACCGTGCGCGGGAACGTCGCGCCGGCCACCTCGGCCGCGCCGTCCACCCGCCACCCGCTCATCGACATCGACGGGCAGCGCTACCTCCTCACCGGCCCCGTCACGGTCATCGGCCGCGACGCCGAGGCCGACATCGTCGTGGACGACCCGGGCGTCTCGCGCCGACACCTGGAGATCCGCGTGACGCCGGACGGCGTGGTCGCGACCGACCTGGGCTCCACGAACGGCCTGTTCGTCGAGGGCCACCAGGTGCCCGCCGCCACCCTGCTCGACGGCAACACCCTGACCATCGGCCGTACCCGCATCATGTTCTGGACCGGCAGCGCCTCCGGCCAGCAGACCGAGGGCTGGTGATCTCCCCAGGATGAGCGAGCTGACGATCACCCTGCTGCGGCTGGGCTACCTGGTGCTGCTCTGGGTGTTCGTGCTCTCCGCGATCGCGGTGCTGCGCCGCGACCTGGCCCCCCGGGGCGGCCCCCGCGCGTCGCGGGCGGAGCGCCGCCGGACCGACGCGGCACCCGCCGCCACCCCGGCCGGCGCCGCCGCGGCCCCGGCCCCGCCCCGCCGTTCCGGCCCCACGCGACTGGTCGTCACGACCGGCCCGCTGACGGGCACCACGCTCCCGCTGACGTCGGCGTCGATCCTCATCGGCCGGTCGCCGGGGTGCACCCTCGTGCTGGACGACGACTACTCGTCGTCGCGGCACGCCCGCATCTTCCCGCAGGGCGACCAGTGGTACGTGGAGGACCTCGGGTCGACGAACGGCACCTTCATCGGGGACACCCAGGTGTCGGGACCGCAGCCGCTGGCGCCGGGTGTCGGCGTCCGGATCGGCCAGTCCGTCGTCGAGCTCCAGGGGTGACCGCTCCGTGACCCTCACCCTGCGCTACGCCGCGCGGTCGGACGTCGGCCTCGTGCGGTCCAACAACCAGGACTCCGCGTACGCCGGGCCGCACCTGCTGGTCGTGGCCGACGGCATGGGCGGCCACGCGGGCGGCGACGTCGCGTCGCGCCTGGCGATCGCGGCGCTCGCGCCGCTCGACCGCACCGAGCACGGCCCCGAGGAGGCGCTGACCGACCTCGAGCACACCGTGGAGCGCGCGCGGCAGGACCTGGTGCGTGCCAGCGACGCCGACCCCGAGCTGGTCGGCATGGGCACCACGGTCACCGCCCTGCTGCACACCGGCACGACGCTGGTCATGGCCCACCTCGGCGACTCGCGCGCGTACCTGCTGCGCGACGGCCGCTTCACGCAGGTCACGGTGGACCACACGTTCGTGCAGCACCTCGTCGACACCGGCCGCATCTCGCCGGAGGAGGCGGAGCACCACCCGCAGCGCAACGTCGTCATGCGGGTGCTGGGCGACTTCGACGTCGACCTGACCCCCGACATGTCCGTCCGTGAGGCGCGCGCCGGCGACCGGTGGCTGCTCTGCTCCGACGGGCTGTCCGGGTTCGTCACGCCCGACCAGATGGCCGAGGTCCTCACCGAGACCCCGTCGCCCGACGAGGCCGCGGACCTGCTGATCACGCTGTCGATGACGGCGGGGAGCACCGACAACATCACCGTCGTCGTCGCGGACGTCGTGGACGACGACGAGCAGCCCGACCAGGCCGCCAGCGCGGCCGCCGACCAGGCCGAGGGCAGCACCGTTCCGCAGGTCGTGGGCGCCGCGGCCACCGGCGAGCTGCCTGTGGTCCTCCAGACCCCGGCGGAGGCCCCCGCGGAGGCCCCGGCTCCCGCGGAGACCGACGACCCCGACGACGACGACCCCGACGACGAGGCGGACGACGCCGACGCGCGCCCGCGGCGGAAGCGGCGCCCCTGGATCACGGTCCTCGTGCTGCTGGTCGTCCTCGGCGGCGTCGGGTACGGCCTGTGGTGGGCGTACGGCTGGACGCAGCAGCAGTACTACGTCGGGGTCGCGGACGGCGAGGTCGCCGTCTTCCAGGGCATCCCCGCCAGCGCCGGCCCGATCACGCTGTCCACCCCCGTGGAGCTCACCGGCACGCCGGTCTCCGACCTGCCCGACTACTGGGCCGAACGCCTCGACGGGTCCATCCGGGCCTCGTCGGAGGCCGAGGCGCGCGAGCGCGCGGACCGGCTCATCGCCGAGGCCGCCCCCGAGCCCACGCCTACCCCCACCCCCACCCCGTCGACGACGCCGAAGAGCACGCCGACCCCCAGCACCACGGCAAAGGCGAAGGACACCGAGGCCGACGGGGGGTCGAAGGGGTGAGCGCCGCCGTCGAGACGCCCGCCGAGCGCACCGTCGAGCCCACGGAGCGGAGGCCGGCGCGCCTGGCCGAGCTGTTCCTGCTGATCCTCGCGCTCGCCGCCGGCATCACGGCGTTCGCCATGGTCGGCCGCAGCGTCACAGGCTCGCTGCCCACCGAGTTCTGGCCGGTCAGCCTGCTGTTCGTCGTCGTCGCGCTCTCCGCGCACGTCGTCCTGCGCGTCCGCGCGCCGTGGGCGGACCAGGTGATCCTGCCCGCCGTCGTGCTGCTCAACGGCCTGGGCCTCGCGATGATCCTGCGCCTCGAGCTCGCGGGCATGAAAGGCGCGAACGCCTGGGCGCAGATGATGTACACGGCGCTGGGCGCCGTCATCGCGGTGCTCATCGTGTGGTTCCTGCGCGACCACCGCTGGATCCGCCGCCTCACCTACACCGCCATGCTGGTGGGCCTCGGCCTGGTCGTGATGCCGCTCCTGCCCGGCATCGGGACCGAGATCAACGGCGCCCGCATCTGGGTCAACATCGCCGGCTTCTCGCTGCAGCCCGCCGAGTTCGCGAAGATCGCGTTCGCCATCTTCTTCGCCGGCTACCTGGTGACCAACCGGGACACGCTCGCCCTCGCGGGCAAGAAGGTGCTGGGCCTGCAGCTGCCGCGCATCCGCGACCTCGGGCCGATCATCATCGTGTGGGCGGCGTCCCTCGGCGTGCTCGTCTTCGAGCGCGACCTCGGCACGTCCCTCCTGTTCTTCGGCCTGTTCGTGGCGATGCTGTACCTCGCCACCGAGCGGTTCAGCTGGGTCCTCATCGGCCTCGTGCTGTTCGCGGCGGGCGCCCTGCTCGCGACCTCGATGTTCTCGCACGTCGCGGCCCGGATGGAGGTGTGGCTGCACCCGTTCGACGCCGAGCTCTACGCCTCGGGCTCGTCGTACCAGATCGTGCAGGGCACGTTCGCGATGGCGGCGGGCGGCCTGTTCGGCACCGGCTGGGGCGAGGGGTACCCCTACAAGGTCCCGTACGCGTTCTCCGACTTCATCTACTCGTCGCTGGGCGAGGAGCTGGGCCTCACGGGCCTGCTCGCGATCCTCATGACCTACCTGCTGATCGTGCAGCGCGGCCTGAAGACGGCGGTCGCGGTGCGCGACGGCTTCGGCAAGCTACTCGCCGGCGGCCTCGCGTTCGTCATGGCGCTGCAGCTGTTCGTGGTCGTGGGCGGCATCACGCGCATCATCCCGCTGACCGGCCTGACGCTGCCGTTCATGGCGCAGGGCGGGTCGTCGCTGCTGGCGAACTGGATCGTCATCGCGCTGCTCCTGCGCATCTCCGACAACGCGCGGCGCCCGTCCGCGCTGCCCATGCGCGGCACGGTCGCGCAGGGCGGGGCCATGCACGACCCGATCGTCGTCGGTGCCCACGACGCCCGGCCGGGCACGGGCACGCCCGCGGCCGGCACCCCCGTCCGTCGCTCGGCCACCGACGCTCCGTCCCGCGGGTCCACCCCGGCGGACGCGACCCAGACCATCGACCCGTACCGCGACACCCGAGGGGGTGAGCAGCAGTGAACACGACCCTGCGCCGGCTGGCGGGCGTCGTCATGGTCATGTTCCTGGCGCTCATGGTGTCGACCACGTGGATCCAGTTCTTCCACGCGGACGAGCTCAACAACGATCCGCGCAACGTGCGCTCCATCTACGCCGAGTACGGCAACGCGCGCGGCCCGATCGTCGTCGACGGCGAGGCCATCGCGTCGTCCACGCCGGTCGACGACCCGTTCGGGTACCAGCGCAAGTACGCGCAGGGCCCGCTCTACGCGCCCCTCACCGGCTACTTCTCCCTGGTCAGCGGCCGGTCGAAGATCGAGGACACGGAGAACGACTTCCTCAACGGGCAGGCCGACGCCCTGTGGATGGACCGGCTGCAGAACCTGCTCACCGGGCGCGACCCGGAGGGCTCCTCCGTCGAGCTGACCATCGACGCGAAGGCGCAGCAGGCCGCGGCGGACGCCCTCGGCGACCAGCGTGGCGCCGTGGTCGCCGTCGAGCCGTCCACCGGCAAGATCCTCGCCCTGGTGTCGAACCCGACCTTCGACCCGAACGACCTCGCCACGCACGACACCAAGAAGGCCAACGACGCCTACGAGAAGCTGGCCAACGACGACGACGACCCGCTGCTCAGCCGCGCGACGGCGTGGGCGTACCCGCCCGGGTCCACCTTCAAGCTGGTGACGGCGGCGACCGCCATCGAGTCCGGCGACTACACGGAGGACACCCAGATCGACGCCCCGGTGACGTACACCCCGCCGGGCACCGAGAAGGCGATCCCGAACTACGGCGGCGAGTCGTGCTCGCCCACCGGCAAGATGTCGCTCGCCGACGCGCTGCGGATCTCCTGCAACACCGCGTTCGCGGAGCTGGGCGTCAAGCTCGGCAACGAGGCGATGTACGACCAGGCCAACAAGTTTGGCTACAACTCGCCGTTCGAGGTGCCGTTCAGCACCACCAAGAGCGTCTTCCCGGCCCCCGACGACCCGGCGTGGGCGCCCCCGTTCGAGGCCTACAGCGCCATCGGGCAGTGGAGCAACCAGGCCACGCCGCTGCAGGTCGCGATGATCTCCGCCACGATCGCGAACGGCGGCACGATGATGGCGCCGTACTCGGTGGACACCATCCGCGACCCGCAGCTCGAGGTCGTGCAGCAGACGTCGCCGCACAAGCTGGAGCAGTCGATCTCCAAGTCCACGGCCGACCAGCTCACGGACATGATGGTCGGCGTCGTCGAGAGCGGCACCGGCACCGCCGCCCAGATCTCCGGCGTCAAGGTGGCCGGCAAGACCGGCACCGCCCAGCACGGCGACACGACCAAGACGAAGCCGCACGCGTGGTTCACGGGCTTCGCGCCCGCCGACGACCCGAAGGTCGCCGTGGCCGTGATCGTCGAGGACGGCGGGTCGACCGGCTCCGAGGCCACCGGTGGCCGCGTCGCCGCGCCGATCGCGAAGGCCGTCATCGAGGCGGTGCTGAACGGATGAGGCCGAGCACCGGGCTCGCGCTGGGCGAGCGGTACCGGCTCACGCGCCAGATCGCCGTGGGCGGCATGGGCGAGGTCTGGGTCGCCGACGACGGCTACCTGGGACGCGAGGTCGCGGTGAAGGTGCTCCGCGAGGAGTACACCGGCAACGAGGACTTCCTGCGCCGACTGCGCACGGAGGCGCGCAACAGCGCCGCCCTGTCGCACCCGAACATCGCGCAGATGTACGACTACGGCGAGCAGGACGGCGCCGGCTACCTCGTCATGGAGCTCGTGCTCGGGGAGCCGCTGGCCGACCTGCTGGAGCGCGAGCCGGTCGTCGCGCCCCGCAAGCTGCTGCCGATCCTCGCCGCGACGGCGCGGGGCCTGCACCACGCCCACCTGGCAAAGGTGGTGCACCGCGACGTCAAGCCCGGCAACATCCTGCTGGAGCACGGCGGCAGCGTGAAGATCACCGACTTCGGCGTCTCGCTGGCCGCCAACCAGGCCCCGATGACGGCCACGGGCATGGTCATGGGCACCGCCCAGTACCTGTCGCCCGAGCAGGCGGTGGGGCAGCCCGCGACGGCGGCGTCGGACGTGTACGCCCTCGGCGTGGTCGCGTACGAGGCGACTGCGGGCAAGCGACCCTTCACGGGGTCGACGCCCGTCGACATCGCGGTGGCGCACGTCAACGCGCCCGTCCCCCCGCTGCCCACGCACGTGCACCCCGGCCTCGCGGACGTCATCGGCCGCATGCTCGAGAAGGACCCGTCGCGCCGGCCCGAGTCGGCGGCCGCTCTGGCGGGCGAGCTCGAGTCGCTCGCGCGGGAGATCGCGGAGGACCCCCTGGGGGCGCGCTCCCGGTCGGCCCGCCGGGTCGCCGCGGCCTCCCGGCCGGGCGCCCGGCCCGCCCGGTCCGTCCCGGCGCATGCGGCGCCCGCGCCGCGCCCCAGCACGCCCGCGACGCCGCCGGCCACCCCCATGCCCGTGTCGTGGGCGTCGGTCACCTCGCCCGACGAGGCGCGCTCGACGGCGGACCGTGCGTCGACGCCCGAGCCGCGGCCGGAGCCCACCCCCGCGACCCCGGGCGGCGACGACGTCGCGCGCGCCTTCCCCTCGCGGCGCGACGTGCGCGCGGGCACCCACGACGCCCGGCGCCCGGCCGTCCGCGGTGCCTCGCCGACGGCGGCCGCGGCCCGCGGGCGCGCTGCCGCCCCCGCGACGGCGGCGAAGCAGGAGGCGCGCCGCACGTCGACGTCCACCGGGCGGCGCTTCGGGCCGCTCGGACGCCTCTCGTGGCCGCTGCTCGCGCTCCTCGGGCTGCTGGTGGTGCTGCTGATCGCCACCATGGTGCAGGCGATGGCGGCCGGCGCGGACGCCCAGGCCGCGGCACTGTTCCTCGGCCCCGCCCTCGCGCTGACGGGCGGACGACCCGCGCCCTTCTCGACCCTCCCTGCGACACCTGGCACAGCACCTGGCTCAGCACCCGGCCCGACACCCCGCGCGGCGCTGCGCGACGTGCCGGGCCCGACCTCGGGCGCCGGCGGCGACACGGCGCCGTGCCCGACGACCGTTCGCGCGGGCGTCCCTCCCTACTCTGGGATGATGCTCCGAGACACGCCGCGCGCCGCGCGCGCGGCCATGACCGAGAAGGACGACTGAGTGGTGGACAACACGCCCCGGGTACTCGCGGGCCGGTACGAGGTCGGTGAGCTCATCGGCCGCGGCGGCATGGCCGAGGTGCACATCGGGCACGACACGCGCCTCGGCCGCACCGTCGCGATCAAGGTGCTGCGGTCCGACCTCGCGCGCGACCCGTCGTTCCTGGCCCGGTTCCGCCGCGAGGCGCAGTCCGCGGCGGCCCTGAACCACCCCGCCATCGTCGCCGTGTACGACACGGGCGAGGACACCTTCACGGACCCCCAGGGCGCCACGGTGCCCATCCCGTTCATCGTCATGGAGTACGTCGAGGGCCACACGGTCCGCGACATCCTCCAGGACGGCGCGGCGGTGCCGATCGAGGAGGCCATCGAGATCACGGCGGGCGTGCTCAGCGCGCTCGAGTACTCGCACCAGGCCGGCATCGTGCACCGCGACATCAAGCCCGCCAACGTGATGATCACGCCCACGGGCGCGGTCAAGGTGATGGACTTCGGCATCGCGCGCGCGATGGCGGACTCCGCGGCCACGATGACGCAGACCCACGCCGTCATCGGCACGGCGCAGTACCTGTCGCCCGAGCAGGCCCGCGGCGAGACCGTGGACGCCCGCAGCGACATCTACTCCACGGGCTGCCTCCTCTTCGAGCTGCTCACCGGCCGCCCGCCGTTCATGGGCGACTCCCCGGTGGCGGTGGCGTACCAGCACGTCGGGCAGGCGCCGCAGCGCCCCAGCGAGCTGGCGTCGGACGTTCCCGAGGTGCTCGACCGCATCGTCCTGAAGTCCCTCGCGAAGGACCGCGACGCCCGGTACTCGACGGCCGCGGAGTTCCGCTCGGACCTCGAGACCGCGCTGCGCGGCGGCGACGTGACGGCGCCGCTGCTCGGCGCGGCCGCGGCCGGCGCCGCCGCCACGCAGGTGCTCGGCCAGGGCGGCGCCACCCAGGTGATGGACCCGGCCGGGACGTCGCAGTGGGGCGCGACCGCCGTGCAGCCCTCGCCGGGCGGCGCGCCGCCGGAGGAGGAGAAGAAGAGCCGCAAGGGCCTGATGTGGACGCTGATCGCGATCGGCGCGATCGCGCTGGCCACGATCATCACGCTCATCGTCATCAACTCCGCCGGCGAGGACAACGTCACCGTCCCCACGCTGTCGGAGACGATCACCCCGGCCGAGGCGGAGCAGCAGATCACCCAGGCGGGCCTGAAGTACGCCCAGGAGACCGACGCCGACTCCACCGAGCCGAAGGACACGTTCCTGGGGCAGAACCCCGACGGCGGCCAGCAGGTGGAGCGCGGCAGCACCGTCACGGTGACCTTCTCCGCCGGTCCGGACACGATCGCGGTGCCCGACCTCGCCGGGCTGTCGAAGTCCGAGGCGGAGCAGAAGCTCACCGAGGCCAACCTCGTGCTCGGCAACGAGTCGCAGGCCAACAGCAAGACGGTCGCGAAGGACCTCGTCATCAAGTCGGACCCGGCCAAGGGGCAGGCCGTGGACGAGGGCACCACCATCGACATCGTCGTGTCCACGGGCCAGGTCGACCTGCCGAACCTCGTCGGCATGTCGAAGGAGGACGCGGAGGCCAAGCTCGCCGAACTCGACCTCAGCTCGGACAGCAGCACGGAGGAGAGCGACGAGACGCCGGGCACCGTCATCCGCCAGAGCCCCAACGCGGGCTCGGTGCCGCAGGGCAGCCGGGTGTCCATCGTCATCGCCAAGGAGAAGGCGCCGGAGAAGACGAAGGTGCCCGACGTCGTCGGGCAGCCGGCCGCCGACGCCCAGGCGTCGATGGGCGACTCCAGCCTCAACCCGGTGATCGACTACGCGCCGTCCGACACCGTCCCCAACGGCACCGTGATCAGCACCGACCCGCCCGCCGGCACCGAGGTCGACGCCGGCTCGAACGTCACGGTCGTCGTGTCCAGCGGTCCCGAGGTGGGCGACACCCCGACCGACGAGCCGACGACGACGGAGACCCCGCCCGAGGGCGACGACGGGGGCCTGGGAGACATCCTGGGCGGGGACGGCTGACCCTACCTCCTCGCGGCGCCCGCCGAGAACGAGGAACGCCGGCCGTGACC